>JAJFHI010000033.1 GCA_021775715.1 Hyphomicrobiaceae bacterium
CTGCGCGATCTTTACTGTGCATCCAAGAGCGGTGAACTTCTTGACGGTGTCGGGCGACACCGCGACACGTGGTTCGTCAGCATCTTCTGCGGTGACTGCGATCGTGACCATGAATATTCCTGATTTCGCGCAAATCGAATGCGGGCTCGACGAGCGAGCCAACAGACATTCTGGGCATGAAAATGTGCCCCCGCCAAATTATGCACGACTAAAGCTGCGACGGGGTTTTAAGTGATTAGACGAGAAACAAGAACATCCCGACCATCAACAAGACGAGAAGTACGATTGAGATCTGGGTCAATTTAATGAACCCGGAATAAGTCCGAGTGTGCTCGGTGTAGTCCATATCCTTGTGGCCTTCAGACGTGTCAACACTCATAGTGCGTCTCCAGTTTGTTGCGTCGTTGTGTGGCTCGAGCGCCAAGACCGGGCGAATTTGTAACAAAGAAACCCGCGAGACAAGCGACAGACGGGCTTTTGCTGCTAATTAACTAGGTAGAAGGCTGCTGGCCGGGCACATTTTTCCAAATGTTGCCGAGATTCGGTAAAGTGACCGGGAAACGGTCCGATTTGCCGAGGTCTTAGCATTCGAAGCCGCCACAACTGCCGCGGCACGGGGAAGCAGCGAGCGGACTTTGATGAACTGGACAACGTGGCCTTAGACTTCTTGAATAAGCAGGGCCTTCCCATCGACGCTCTCCAAGCCCCACCCTGGCCCAATCCGTTGTTTATGGGACCACCAGCTATAGCAAATCGACCGAATCAAGGACTGACCATGATGCTTCACCGGGGGAAGACGAGCCAAGCCAGCACAGATCAGCAAACCGCTGGTCGGCCTGATGGGCGCGGCGCTTGGCTTAGAACTCAGACCGCTGTCTATTTGATTGCATGCATTGCATTCAGTGCTTTGGCGATGCCGGCATCAGCGATCGATGCAATCAAGGGCGAAAAAGCCAAACTGAAGGCCTGTGAAAAGCAGCTCTGTCAGGCGATCCTGTCCAAGTCGCCGAAAGGCAAACCCATCGCTTGCAAGCTCAATAAAACTTGGGATCGGAACAAGATCAAAAAGGGTGCAGGCACGAAAAGCCTCAAATGGGGCTTTGGCGACGCACAATGCACGATTGATCTGAAACTCGACCGCGGCCTCATTGCATCCGCTATGACAGCACCGAAGTACAAACTGTTTTTGCCACAGCACACCGTCAATTGCCGCGTCGAAACGGAAGACGGGGTCAAGCCGGTACGCATCGTGTTGGCACCGAAAATCAAATTTAAAAATGGTCGCGCTTACAAAGCCTGGCTAAAGGTCAAAGACGTGCAAGGCCCCGGCATGCTCGAAGGTCTGATCTGGACGACAGTCCGGCTAGAGGACAGCATCGGCATTTTCCACGGCCAAATCATCAAAGCAGTCAACAAGTTCACGCAACAGCAATGCGTTGAGCGCTACGCGACGCCGAAGAATACAGCAAAGAAGAAGGTGGTGAAGAAGTAAGTCAATCCGACCCGTCCGTCAGAAGCTTTACTCGGCAACCGCCACAGTGCCAACAGAAACACAACGCTTCAGGTCTGCGGGGGCGCGCTTCCAGATCATGGTTTCGCTCAACGTCTTGAGGCCGGCATAGCCCATCACCTGTAATGTACCGTTAGCGAGCGGGGTGATCTCGACGTCGAATTCGGAATCGAGTTCGGGATCATAAATCCAGCCATTATCCCACTTACCATCACCAACAGATTTCACGTCGCCAATGATCGCCTTGCCGCAAGCTTCCTTCGGCTGGCCAGCATCAACCCAGACGACATGGCCGCAAAGCTTGCCGTCGCAATTTTTTATTTCAACCGCGCCCCGGCCTGTGTGATCGATCCAAATGCCTTTGGCATCTCCACCTGCGACAGCGGCTGTCGCGGTTGCCACGGTCCCGGCTGCGATCAGGAGCGCTGCGCACGTGTGTCTGGCTGACTTGAACATAGCGCAAGAGCTCCATTGCTCGCGTGGTGGGCCGTAGACCCAGGCTGACGACAACAACACCGAACAGGCGACTCAGTACCGACTTTAACTATCCGGCAAGTTTAGGCCGTTGGGCAATCAAATTGCAAAGATTTTCGTATCGGTAGTTGCACAAATCTCGTTGAAACACATAAGCAAATTTCAGAATTCTGAGCCTAAGCAGAATCATGCAGCTACGGGCAAGTACAATTCCTCCCGCACAAGCGCTTGCAACTCAACATTGGTTTGATCAAGTGCCATGTGCGGTCCAAAAGCGCGGAATACGGGACCAAGAATTGGACCGGTGTGCTTGAAGTAAATCCAGGAACGTTTGAGTTTGCAGCCAAGGCGCGCTTTCAAGCTGTATGTCGTCTGGCCGACTTGCATCATCGCGATTTTATTGTCCAAACAGTACCGCACGCACGCCATCCAGTTGACGAAATAAAGGTTGTATTTGCGCGCGTAGCTGTAGTCGAGACCAACGAACTTGCCAATCAAACGATTGTCTTCTTCCATGAACAGACTGAAGCCGACAATCTTGCCTTCGACGCGAAACACCATCACGCGTGCGGCTCCATCAAGGGCACGCATAACCTCGCCGAAATAGCTGTCAGGCACTTCATCGAAATCATCGTAGCTGGCTTTGCGGGCTTCATGCGTCGCCCGATACAATGCGATCAGATCGTCCTCGACGTCATCAATGTTATCCAGAACCTCAACAGCAACGTCCTTCGACTTATTAATTTTTCGGCGCATGTCTTTGCGCATATTGGGTTTGAGGCTTGTAAGATAGTCGTCGACCGATTCAAACGGCAGCGGCAGCGTTGCCACCGGCAGCGACGCCATTTTTGCAAAGCCGTGTTGCTTTAGGACCGGGTCAAAACGTTGGCCGTCGTGGTCGGTGACGTCTTTCAATGCCAGAACCTTGATGCCGTTGTTGGCTGCATAATCCTCAAAGCCGGTAATGAGCGCCTCAACCACGACGTCTTTTTCCTCGTCGTTGAGGCTCGGCTCAAGCCCGATCGGGCATTCTTCACTCATCGGCGAGCCAAGCCCTGCAATACGCATACTCACGACGCCCGGAGCGGTTTGAGCGATCCAGTCACGCAATCCTTTGAGGCTTTCACCTAGTGTCATGTCGAGGCGGTATTGCATTTCAAACATCACCACAGCGCCGACGACGGCACCATGCTGCAGGACCACCATCGCCGATAATTCAAAAGCGTCCGGTGCCGTTTTCTCGCACGCCCGAAAATAGCTCCAACCCTCCGAGAGACCCGGGAACAATCGATCCCACGCCTGGTCATCGACGTAGGTCAAGTTCGGTACGTGACGGATGAAGAGGTCGTTTTCAAACCCTGAGAAAGACCCACGTGAGCCGGACGAGTTTTGCGCACTCGATAGGCTACTCGCGTCTAAATCAACATGAGCGCGGGCGGCCCGCGGCGCTGCGGCCTGCCAATCTTCAAGACAAACGATTTCCGACATCACAGAACTCCGCTAGAAAGGGTTTGGGCGCACACGGGCGCTAATTGTTTCAAGGGTGAGATTGGTGGAAAACGACTCCGACGGCTGTTCCCCAGGTCACAGCGAGCCAAATGGCCCATATCCGGCCGCCGCAAATGA
>JAJFHI010000321.1 GCA_021775715.1 Hyphomicrobiaceae bacterium
GCTTCCATCCGACGCGGTTCGCACCAATACATCCGGTACGACAGGCTGGACCTGCACCGAGCCAAACTTCAAACCTGGCTTTGGATTGAGCGTCTTGATCTCGTTGATCATCTCCGCGATCTCGTCCATCTCGACGCCGACTGCTTTCTTCAATGCTGCAATCTTATGCGAGGCGAGAAGGTTTAGGTTATCCAGCAGGGCCGCGATTTGCGGATCGTAACGGTTCTGTTCTTTGAGCTGCAGCGCAAGGCACTCCGACAAGGAACGCGCGAACACGCCGGGCGGATCCAATGTCTGCAATTGGTTTACAACGCTATCGACCATGTCGGACGACGCCCCGAGCTTGTCGGCGAGTTGACTGAGGTCTGGTGGTAGGTATCCGGCATCATCAATGAGGTCGACGAGATGCTGTCCGATGATGCGATCTGCGGGCTCGACCAGCGTCAGGGACATCTGTTTAAGCAGATGGTCTTTCAGCGACAGTTCCTCGGCAACAAAGGCTTCGAGGTTGTTGTCGTCGTCTGAGAAATTCCGGGTCTGGGTGCGCAGGCTTGCCCAACCGGAATCCTGGCTCGTATCCGAAGATGAGGCATCGGGATAAACGTTGTCGTAATCGGTATCGAGCGCTGCACTTGGATCGGCAACAGGCGCGTTCAGATCGAGGTCAACCTCGCTGTCCTTGCCATTGACCTCGCTCGTTTTCACGCCATCGCCCAGGCCTTCCGGCGTATTTGGCGGGGCCTCACCAGACCCCTCAGCTGGGCCTTGGTTGGCGGTATCATCACGCTCCAACAGTGGATTGCGCTCAAGCTCAGTTTCAACGTACTGCGACAGCTCCATATTCGAGAGTTGCAGTAGCCGAATAGCCTGTTGCAGTTGGGGTGTCATCACCAACTGCTGGCCTTGCCGGATGTCTAACTTAACTGAAAGCGCCATTACTAAACCCTTGCACCGCAAAGAAACTTCAGCGGCTAGGTATAATCAACGCCCATTAACGAACATGTCCCCAAGATAGACCCTGCGAACTTCTTCGTTGGCTATGATTTCCGAAGGGTTACCTTGTGTCAGAACTTGACCCTCGTAAATGACATATGCCCTTTCAACGAGACTTAAGGTTTCCCGAACGTTATGATCCGTGATCAGAACGCCGATTCCGCGCTCCGTCAGGTGGCGGACCAACTGCTGAATATCGCCGACAGCCAAAGGGTCAACGCCCGCGAATGGTTCGTCAAGCAACATAAAAGCAGGCCTTGACGCCAGCGCGCGGGCAATCTCGCAGCGCCGCCGTTCACCACCCGATAAAGCGATTGAAGGGAGTTTGCGGCGGTCGTTAATGCGGAATTCTTCCAGAAGTTGATCAAGCTGTTCATGTCGTTTGCGCCGGTTTGGCTCCACAAGTTCCAGCACCGACATGATATTCTGCTCAACCGTCAGGCCTCGAAAGATGGAGGCTTCTTGCGGCAGGTAGCCGATTCCAAGTCTTGCACGCCTGTACATCGGCAATTTAGTAACATCCTGGCCGTCGATCGTGATGCGTCCAGAATCTGCCGGTACCAACCCCGTGATCATGTAAAAAACAGTCGTTTTGCCGGCGCCGTTAGGGCCGAGAAGCCCGACGGATTCTCCGCGCCGCACGGTGAGGCTCACGCCCTTGACGACCGTGCGTTTCTTGTAGGTTTTCTGGACGTTGGTGATGGTCAACCAGCCCTCGGCGCCAAATTCCTCGTCAAAGTCAGCGGAGCGGTCGAGATGCGCGGGGAGCTGGGCATCTGGATGAGGAGCAAAATCAGGTTCGCGAACAGGTCCTGCCGCCCATGTTCCGGCGCTGGCAAATCCTGGACCCCAAATTTTCGACCCGATCGTCAGGATCCTCACGCTTTAGCTCCTTCATCTTTCAATGGTGTTCGAACTCCCTCTTCTCAGGACGTTCAAGACTTCATTTAACTTGTGAACTGCAAAGTAGACTAATTATCGGCAACGGGCGCATGATGTGGGGCGGTCAATTGCCACCCGGCGCAATATGGCCCGTGTGGTGGGCACGCCTCCCAAATTGCCATCTAGACGGACTTTATTGTTGGCCTCCAACTGGGGCCCAGCTGCTGGACCCGGTACTGCTGTTTTGCTTTCTGCGTTGAGAGTTTGGAGCCGTAGCCTTTGTGCGGCTTTTGGTTTTCTTGTCCCCGTCGGTCATTTGCGCTGGATAGAACACCGCGCTGGGGCGTCCCCGAACGCGGAGGTTTTCCGGCGCGTCGATTTTCCGGCTGTTTCCGGCCCGATCTCTGAGGCTTGATTCCCAGCCACCGACAGAATCTGGATTGACGTCAATAACACTCCGCCCCGTTGTCATGTCGATTGACAGACGCGAGCCGCGAATAATGTTTTTTCCCTTCGTCAGAACGACATCTCCGCCGAGTAGCAGCGTGTTTTCCTTTATGTTGAAGTCGGCCCAATCGCCTGAGGCTTTTTGGCCGTTTTCAGACGTGACGACCACTTTGCCCTTGGCCAGTACGCGCGTCAGGTTGGTCGCGTCGCCGGCTTTTTTCGTTGTCTTTGCGCCGGGGTCCCCCAACTGTGCCGAGCCCGTATAGATTGCTGTCAGGCGTATGGTGCGAATGAGGAACGCGCCTTGGCGCGCTTGGACGTCGCCACGAAAAATTGCCTTCTTGATATTGTCGTCTACGGTCAGGCTATCGGCATCAACTTCAACCGGCGCACCGGGTGTAGTTTTGAACGCGAATGCGCCACCGACACCGGCATTTCTGGGCTTAGCCGAAGCGGCTTTGGTTCCGGGTTTGCTGTTGGGGGCCGCAAACCGAGCAGCGATCCGCCCAGGTTTGTTGTTGCTCCGACCCGGCGTGGTCAAACGCGTCGTGCCGGCCTGCCGGTCCACAAATAACCGTTGGCCACGTAGTTCATTGGTACCTTGCTTGACGACGACGTTTCCGACCAGAAGCGCGGTGTCAGCACGCGCGTCAAGTTCTGCCCGATCTGAAACTGCGCGCCGGTCATCGCCCATGACCATCACAACTTTTCCAAGTAGCAGCGCGGTCTCGTTGATCGCATCAAAGTCTGCGCTCTGGCTGGTAACCTGACTGTCAGGGCCCTGCGTCATCAATATAGGATAGCGCGCCACGATGCGGCGAACTTTTGCGGCCTGGCCTGATGCCGGCCCGGCGGCGTTTGAAGAAGTGCCCGAAGCCTCCGTTTTGGCGGCATCGTTGCTTTCGTAATCGATATCCAACTGCTTGGTGACAAGTGTGGCGCCGTCCTGGAACGCTTTAACCTGTCCTTGGAACACGGCCTTGTAATTTGCATCGTCGACGTCGAGACGATCGGCCGTGATATCGATTGGCGCGTCGGAGCCGCCGATTAGAGGTGCCGGTGTCGCAGAGTTTGACCTCTTCGTCGGTTGTTTTTTCGCGTTCGTCTTCGGCGTCAGTCGCGCGATAACATTTTTCTCAAACGCAACCACACGTTTCTTTTGATTGAGAAACATTGTGTCTGCATTGATGCGGCCTGCTGCCATGGTCACTTGGACCGGATCCTTTGTCGTGACCGTCCCGGCTTTTGTCTGCACCGTTGCGGTTTTCAAAATCGCGTGCATGCCGTCCTGCGAGCGGATATCGATCCCGTCGCGCATGGTCAGCACGTTGGTCTTGGTATTTAAGGTGCCGCGGGTGGCGACCAAAACGGTCTTGCTTTTCTTGGCGTCGACCAACTCGCCCTTGATGGTTTCAAGCTTGATGAATGTGGTGTCCGAGAAATCTTGTTGCGCGCTTGCTGCCGCGATTTTGTAAGCGCCGCCGTCCTTTGTGAAACCGTTATAGACCGGGTTCTCCATGGTGAGGTTTTCAGCGGTGATTTTTGGCACTGGTAATTGCGCGGCGATCTTGCCCCAGCCGGTAGTCTTGATCGCGGCCAAGGCATAAAACCCTGCGGCACAGACTGCGGCTATAGGCAGTGCTAGGCGCAATAGTTTAACAACGATAGTGTGGGCGCGCGCGCGTCGAAACGCTTTCTTGCGATCGCCCTCAGGGGCAAGCGGACGTGCGTCTGGCACGAGCGTCATTTCAGACGTAGGTGGCTGGGGCCTCTGCTGGCCAGCCAGGGCCTGGTCTGTGAAATGAGCCGTGTTTGCCATAACCCAGGCGCTATCCCTAAAAATGCGGCGGTTGAAGGAAGCCTATGTTCAGAAGGCATACTACAGTCGTTTCAACGGAAATTAGGGTGAGAATGGGACTGGACTCAAGCCATTGGGCACATTGGTTGTTAATGGCGCCCACAAGTCGTTAGATATTTGCAGTCTGTGGTTCCGTGGCCGCAATACGGGCCCAGGGAAACAGATTATCACCCTATTTGTGGCCAAACAGGTCCATTTCGCCAAATCCTGCGAGATCGAGATCGGCGCGGGTCTCCAGGAACTGAAACGCGGCGGCGGCATACGACGCGCGATCTTCCCGCGCCAGCATCGCATCAAGACGGGTTTTTAGGTCGTGTAGATAGAGGACGTCTGATGCGGCGTATGCCTGTTGCTGGACTGACAATTCGGCGGCGGCCCAGTCTGAACTTTGTTGCTGTTTTGACAGTTCAACACCCAACAGTTCGGCACACAGATCCTTCAAGCCGTGGCGATCGGTGTAGGTGCGAACCAGCTTAGACGCGATTTTCGTGCAGTACACGGGTTGTGTTGATACGCCGAGGTAATGCTTCAAAACGGCAACGTCGAAGCGGGCATAATGGAAAATCTTGGTAATGGTGGGATCAGCCAAAAGGGCCTTCAGGCGTGGCGCGCTGTAGTCTGCTCCATCAAATTTGACGAGGTGGGCCGTGCCATCGCCGCCCGATAGCTGCGCCAGACAAAGTCGGTCACGAAGTGGATTTAGCCCAAGCGTTTCGGTGTCAATGGCAACGCTGTCTTTGAAAACGACACTGGCTGGCAGGTCGCCGTGGTGCAGGGTTATTTTCTGATTTGACATAATGGCCTGCCGATCGGGCTGAAATGGACGGAATTGCAGGTCGCCATTAATCCCGCCCGGGGCGCCACGTCAACGTCCGACGCCAATTCGGTCCGGGAAACTGCGAATTTTGAGGCAAGTAACGCCTGAGTTGCCCCGTCATCCGGCGTAAAATGGAATACAGAGCGTAAGCGGCCCTAAGCATCTGACATAACGAGCAAATATAATCGTTGCGGTCTGGGCGCGGTCAAGCAACTTAATCGAACCTTGCGATCATGATCTCAATCAAGTCGCGGGCCGGAGAAAACCGCATGCTGGCCGCAGGCAAGATTCGCCCCGCCAGACAGAAGAGGTCCACCATGAACAACATCCAACGACTTAGCCCTTTGCTACTGGCGTTGTTGTTTCCAGCTTTTGCCGCGGTCGCAATGGCCAATACCACCGACAGCGGGTTTGAGGGGTGTAAAGAGAATGAACCCCATGCGCAGATCGAGGTCTGCACGCGATTGATCAACCTGGGAACGCTGCCTGCAGAACTTATTCCCGATGCTTACAACAATCGCGGCATGGCCAAGATCGTACTCGGCGACGTCGAAGGTGGTGTCAAAGACTTGGATCATGCTTTGTCGCTCGAGCCAGAACACGAACATGCGCACCTGAACCGCGGTTATGCGTACATCTTCTTGGGCGATCTCAGCACGGCCAAACGGGCGTTTGAACGCGCAATGCAGGTAACTCCGTTTTCGGCTGAACCCTATATTGGTCGTGCGCTTGCAAGCATTATGAATGGCGAGGCCAAGCCCGCGATCAACGATCTCGATAAAGCCATAAAATTTGAGCCGCGAAACATTATTGCTTACATCAACCGTGGCTGCGCGCACCGCATGAACGGTGAGACATCGAAGGCGATTGCAGATTTCGAGATGGCGCTCAAGATTGATCCGCAAGACCCTGATGCGCAAAGAATCCTTGATGAATTGATGTTGGAACAAAATGCGCCGACGGCGAAAAGCACCATACCTGGAACGGCGCGCTATCGTTTGTACTCACGCCATCGCATCCGTTCGCTGCAGCTAAAGTACGTTCTGCGTTAGCAAGCGCTTGCAGCACGAATTCAATTGTGAGTGCTTGTCTTTGAGCAAGATGCGGTTGACCAGAACTGAAAGCGGGCAAAGACTAAAGAGTTCACTGCATGGTCGCACGGTATTCAATTTCGATGAATGCCGCTATTACTTTTTATGCATCCTAAGCGGCTTCCAAATTGCAAAAGAGTTCTCCGGAAATGCAAACGAGTAGTTCACCCAAATTCAAGCGCTCACTCAACTTGCTCTTGGTCGTGCTCTACGGGCTTGGCGCAACGATTGGGGCTGGCATATATGTGCTGGTCGGTGTCACAGCCGAGCGCGCCGGTGTGCACGCCCCGTTGGCCTTCCTGATCGCTGCGGTGGTTATGGCTTTTACCGCAGGGTCATTTTCTGAGCTGGTGGTGCGGATGCCGGTGACCGCGGGAGAAGCGGCCTATGTCCTACGAGGATTTCACTCAAAGACGCTTTCACTTGTCGTAGGCCTGATGGTGGTGACGGCGGGCTTGGTGTCTGCAGCAACCGTGACGATTGGGGGTGCGGGCTACATCAACGTGTTCGTTGACCTGCCGCAGCCAGTTGTTGTCACGGTGATTGTTGTTGTGATGGGAGCCGTTGTCGCCTGGGGCATTACAGAGTCGGTCGTCTTCGCTGGTATTTTTACGGTTTTGGAGATCGCCGGCCTCCTTGTTATTGTCGCGTTTGGATTTGGCCACGATCCCGCACTAGCATTACGCCTTGTCGAGGTCGTGCCTGCAACGTTTGATCTGGCGATTTGGTCGGGTGTTCTTTCAGCGGGACTATTGGCATTTTTTGCGTTTGTTGGTTTCGAAGATATTGTGAATATTGCTGAGGAAGTGAAGCGCCCGGCGCATACGTTGCCATGGGCGATTGCCCTCACGCTTGCGATTTCGACGTTGTTATACCTATCGGTGGTGTCGGTTGCCGTTTTGACAGTGCCGATCCCGGAGTTGGCTGCATCCAACGCGCCACTTGCCATCGTTTTCGAACGTGTCACCGGAGCGTCACGCGGGTACATGAGTGCTGTTGCCATCATCGCGACGCTCAACGGCATGATCATTCAGATGATTATGGCATCGCGCGTTCTTTATGGTCTTAGCCGCCAAGGACAATTGCCAGCGCGTCTGGGCGAGGTCCATCCTGTAACGCACACTCCGTTGAATGCAACGCTCGTTGTGGTTCTCGTCGTTTATGCACTTGCGATGCTGTTTCCGATCGAGCTGCTGGCGGAACGAACGGCGCAGGTCACGCTTACGATCTTCTCAATCGTCAATGTCGCGCTGATCAAAATCAAGCTTGAAGAAAGAGGCGGTAATTTCGAGCGTCGGGTGTTCGAGGTGCCGATGGTCGTGCCGATCATGGGCGTTGTGACATCGGTCGCGCTGCTTCTGATAGGATTTCTGTAGGATTCGCATCATATCAATCGTCGTGTAACATTCCCTTGAATACTAACATGCGGAGTGTGACGTAATCACAGACCGTTGCTGCGAGTGCTGCGCTAATGTAACTGGTGTACGAGCGAAGCGTTAGGTACGCTGGTCGTGACTCTGTTGTTGATCGATAACAAATGCCGGACATCCGCCGCTACATTGCGAGCATTGGACACAGACACGCACAGACGAGATGGTTGGGCCAAAATTTCGGACTCGGAGAACAGAAATGACAGCGACGCCATTTACGCCAATAGAAGCCTTGATCGGCGGCACGCTTATCGGATTGTCAGCTGTGCTGATCATGCTGCTCTTAGGTCGCATCATGGGGATCAGCGGGATCATTGGCGGCCTTTTTGATGCGCGAAGTCCGTCCGAGTATTCCTGGCGTGTGCCGTTCCTAGTTGGTGTCGTTATTGCTCCCATTGGTTTTGCTTTTGCAACCGGTCAACCACCCGTCATTACTGCGTCACCTGATGTCATGTTGATGGCGATTGCTGGCGTGCTGGTGGGCTATGGCGCCACGACTGGAAGCGGCTGCACGAGCGGGCATGGTGTTTGTGGCTTGGCAAGATTTTCACGCCGGTCCGTTGCCGCCGTTGCCGTTTTCATGACCGCCGCATTTGCAACTGTCTACGTCATACGTCATGTCGTTTGAGGGATTGAACTCATGAAAAACGCAACCGTCATTATTGCTGCGTTCTTATGTGGCCTCATATTTGGTTTCGGCGTTTTGATTTCCGGCATGGCCAATCCGGCGAAAGTTCTTTCGTTCTTCGATGTTGCTGGTGGTTGGGACCCGAGTTTGGCGCTTGTGATGGCAAGTGCGCTTGCCGTTACGTTTCTCGGATACCGGTTGGTTCTCCATCGTACTCATCCTGTTTTGACTACGGATTACGTGCTGCCTGGCGCGACGGACGTTGATGGTCGACTGCTATTTGGAGCTGCGGTGTTTGGCATTGGTTGGGGGCTTGGCGGACTGTGTCCGGGCCCTGCACTCAGCGCATTGATCGATGGTGGTCAGTCTGTTGCGACTTTTGTATTTGCCATGCTGACAGGTGTTGCCGTTGCCAAGTTTGTCGGGCGGTCTAATCCCCCAATCGCGGCTAGCCATGAGCAAAACGCGTGACTGATCTCAAGCGATATATTCCGATCCTCGAGTGGGCGCCGCGCTACACGCGCCAAGCGTTTGGCGACGACCTAGTCGCCGCGGCGATTGTTACTATCATGCTCATTCCGCAGTCCCTTGCCTATGCGCTGTTGGCAGGGCTTCCGGTCGAAGCCGGTCTATATGCCAGCATTATGCCGCTGCTCGTGTACTCGGTTTTTGGTACAAGCCGTTCCCTGGCCGTCGGCCCGGTTGCCGTAGTGTCATTGATGACAGCGGCGGCCATTGGCGACGTTGCACAAGCGGGAACAGCATCCTACTGGGAAGCTGCCCTTATGCTGGCGCTTATGTCAGGTGGGTTTTTGCTTGTGCTTGGTGTGTTGCATTTGGGTTTTTTGGCGAACTTTATAAGTCATCCCGTCATTTCCGGCTTCATAACTGCGTCCGCCATCATCATCGCGATGAGCCAGATGCGCCACATCTTGGGCGTCGAAGCACAGGGGCAAACACTTTTTGAAGTGTTGTTGGGGCTCTTAGAGAAAATTACCGCACCAAACTTTGCCACATTGGCGATCGGAATTAGCACCATTGGCTTCCTGGCGGTGACACGATTGCGCGGGAAACAGGTTCTGAGAAGTTTTGGACTGGCGGAGAGGAGTGCTGACGTATTGGCGAAAGCAGGACCAATACTGGCCGTTGCGGCATCCATTCTCGTTGTGGCTTTGTTTGGTCTTGAAGCAAGAGGGGTTGCCGTCGTCGGTGACGTGCCGTCAGGTTTGCCATCGCTGACGTTTCCGTCGTTTGATTTGGAACTTGCGCGACAGCTCTTGGCGCCGGCAGTTCTCATCAGTCTCATTGGTTTTGTTGAATCGATCTCGGTGGCGCAGACGTTGGCTGCGAAGAAACGCCAAAGCATCGATCCAGACCAGGAGCTGATCGGTCTTGGCGTCGCGAATGTTGCAGCCGGTATGAGCGGCGGCTATCCCGTGACAGGAGGGTTTGCGCGCTCCGTCGTAAATTTCGACGCTGGCGCCAACACGCAGGCGGCTGGCGCGTTCGCCGGCATTGGCATTGCGCTGGCCGCATTGTTTCTGACACCTGTCCTCTACAACCTTCCAAAGGCTGTCCTAGCGGCAACGATCATCGTTGCCGTGCTCTCGCTGGTTGACCTTGCCGCCCTTGGCCGAACATGGCGGTTCTCCCGCGGCGACGCCGTTGCGATGGTCGCGACGATTGCCACGACACTTGGGTTAGGTGTGGAGATTGGGATCATTACCGGCGTTGCGGTTTCTATTGGCCTGCATCTCTTTCGATCAAGCAGACCTCACACAGCTGTTGTAGGGCGCATGCCGGGAACAGAGCATTTTCGAAACATAAAAAGGCATGATGTTGAGATTTGTTCCGAGGTCGTCACCTTGCGTATTGATGAAAGTCTCTACTTTGCCAATGCGCGTTTTCTTGAGGAGGAGGTTAGCGAACTTGTTGAGGCGAGTCCCAATATCAAGCATTTCATTTTAATGTGCCCGGCCGTCAATACGGTTGATGCCAGCGCGCTTGAAAGTCTGGAGCTTATCAATGCCCGATTGAAAGATGCGGGTATCACGTTCCATCTGTCTGAGGTGAAGGGCCCAGTTATGGACCGCTTGAAGCGAACGAATTTTCTCGATGATCTCACAGGCCGCGTGTTCCTGAGCCAACACCAGGCTGAGAAAGAAACGCGAGCCTGTCTCGACGCGCCATCTGGAAGCGATACGCCGCTGGTTGCCGCGCAAAAGGCGTCGTCATCAACCGGGACTTGATCACCGTCAAAGCGGTGCATGGTCGTAAATTTCAAGATGATCTTGACGTTTGATTTGAGGAGGCCCCAATGCCAAATCTATTCCCCATAGCAGCAGCCGGTTTGTTGATGTCGGTTGTCTGGGCCGACACCACGTTGGCTCAGGATCTTGAGGCCGGGCAGGCGTTGGCTGAAAAGTCATGCGGGCGATGCCATGCAACCGGCGTGCGTGACAAAAGCACCTTGGCGACAGCGCCGCCGTTCAGAGTCTTGCCATCGCGATATACGGTCCTAAATCTAGCCGAAGCTCTTGCAGAAGGCATCGTAACGGGGCATTCGGAAATGCCGGAGTTTACCCTCGATCCGGAAGAAATTGGCAATTTGCTGGCATACATCGATTGGCTGGGCGCGCAGATAAAGACGCAATAACCACTCGCGCACCAGTTTAAAAGACAAGATTGCACCCGGTGTGTTAGGCAACCTGATACCAACACATCCAATCTTTCCCACACGTCAGGTGCCGGCTATATGAAGCGGATCTTTGATTGGCTTGATGCAACGATCTTCGACCTTGGCCGTCAGCTCCGCTGGTCATTTCTGCCACCGTTGATGGTTTATTTCGCTGCCGGAATTTCCGGTCTCAGCGCCATCGTCGGCACGTTCTATGTCAAAGAATCTCTCGGGCTTTCCGCAGTGTTTCTGTCAGGACTCGCGTTTTGGGCCGGATTGCCCTGGGCGTTGAAGATGCCGCTTGGGCACCTCGTTGACATCATCTGGCGATGGAAATCGCTGCTTGTTTACTTCGGTGCTGGTCTGATCGCAGCCAGTTTGCTGATCATGTATGGGTTGATTACGACGCCCGAGGCGATGTCTGCCGTGATGTCGCTTGAGGCTTGGTACGTCGTCAGCTTTTTGCTCGCGCCGTGCGGTTACGTCGTGCAGGATGCCGTTGCCGATGCGATGTCGGTAGAGGCAGTGCCCCGCGTTGATGCAGAAGGTAATCCGCTCGGTGAGGCTGAAACGAAAGCGTTGCACACGACGATGCAAACGCTCGGGCGCATAGCGTTGATTAGTGGTCTTGTTGCCGTTGCCGTCGTCAACATATTTATGTTTTCCGGTGTTGAAGGCATGAGTCTTGGCGACAAGACGGCAATCTATGGGCGCATATACCTGATAGCGCTTGCCATTCCAGTCATCTCGGTCAGTGGAACTGTGCTGAGCGAGATACTGAAAATTCAAAAGAGAAAATCGCTTCGTGCCGCGGGCATCAAAACAGCTGAAATCGAAGCACTCCTGGACTATCAGGATGCGCCAACCAAAACCAATCCGCTTTATTTTATTGGCGGTCTGGCATTCGTGGTGCTGACGTTGGCAGTTGGTGTTTTCGAGGTTCCGTTTGCGCAGGAAATTGTCTTCATCGGTTCCATGGCCATTGTATTGTTTCTCATGTCGCAACTAATCCGCGAATTGGATCGCGACAAGGCGCTCGCACTTGTTGGCACTGCTGTTATCATTTTCGTGTTTCGTGCTGTGCCGTTGCCGGGCCCGGCGGGGACATGGTTCGAGATCGATGTGCTTGGATTTGATCAGCAGTTCATCTCGATTCTGACTTTGATCGCATCAGTTCTGACGCTGGTTGGTATGCTCGTGTTGCGACCGCTTATGACGACGAAGTCGATATCGTACATCGTTGTGCTTTTGACCGTTGTCGGAGGTCTTCTATTTTTGCCGAACATCGGCCTTTATTACGGCCTGCACAATTGGACGGGGTCGATGACGGGTGGCGTTGTCGATGCCCGGTTTATCGCGCTGATTGATACAGCGATTGAATCTCCGCTTGGCCAGATCGCGATGATCCCGATGTTGGCTTGGATCGCCAAAAATGCGCCAACGAATCTTAAGGCAACGTTCTTTGCGGTTATGGCGTCGTTCACAAATCTGGCTTTGTCCGCCAGCAGTTTGCTGACCAAGTACCTGAACCAGATTTTCCTCGTGACGCGGGAAGTGCGCGACCGCAGCACAGGTGCGTTGGAGGTGCCGGCTGATTACGGTTTGCTTGGCTGGTTGTTGATCACGGTTGCGCTGGTATCCGTGCTGGCGCCATTGCTTACCATTCTGGTTGTGCAAAGAACGATGCTCCGAACCACTGAGTAAACGTAGCAACTTTCTCCCATCCGACAACGTTGCAATCTAGATGCATAAGAACGTGCTAGGCGAGAAAACCTTCGTAGGTCAGCCAAGCACCTAAAATCAATATCGGGATGGAGCTGAGCTTCACTTCCCAGGTCGAATTTAGAAATCTTTCAGAAGCTTCTGCTCCTGTCTTTGGTAGCAAAATGCGAAGGACGCCCTTTAGGATCGACATCCAGCCGAGGATGGTGATCACGACCCGCCAGTCCGGGGTCCAGAGGTTGTGGTTGAGGACAATGGCCAGCCCAACGACCAACGAGATCGCGCCGGAAAAATAATATAGTTCAGAATTTTTGAGGAAATGATGGGCCATCGTGGCGTAGTGTTTGGCATTAAGCATAACGCCAGCGCCGACGACGAGGAAAAGCGGGCCAATTATGCGTGCCAGAAAGAGCGACGTATCCATGCGCTGGTTCCTTTATGGAGAAAACTGGGCGGTTGGCTGGCCAATGAAAGTTTGAGATTTATATCAATCAGCGGTGGGCCGCGATTTGATCTAGGGCAAATGACAAGTTTTTTGGAGAGATTTCGCAAGCCGTTTCCGGTCCGCCACAGTCCCTTGAAATGCGGCTTTTGCTCCCTACATGTTCTACATGGATACGACTGCGAAAAATAAAGGCAGAACAATCGAACAAGAGCCGCCAAAGGATAAGCTGCGGCGTTGTTTGGTGTGCGGTCAGAAATTCGACAGCTTTGGTCCGGGTAATCGAGTCTGCAAAAAGTGCAAGACGTCGAATGCTTGGCGTCAAGGGTAGATTGAGTTTCTCCCGATATTAAAGAGTTCTGCTTGCAGCGCTGTAAGGCGAAAATCAAAAAATTTGTTTCTCAAGGCGTCCTAGCGCACCTCCGTGCGCACAACGTTTGCTTGATGTAAATCAACGTGTGCAATGGAGTTGTCGTCCAAGATATTGAAAATTTCTTGGAGGAAACGGTCATGTCTTACAAGACCATTCTTGTGCATTTTGAAGATGAAGAGCGCGCGCACGGTCTTTTGGAAGTCGCATGTAAACTTGCACGCGATGCCGAGGCGCATTTGGTCGGCCTTTATCCTTTCGCGCCGGTTTATATGCCGGCCATAATGGACGAGGCCTATGGTGCCGAGCTCTCGGCATATCAACGGCGGCATTGGGAAGAAGAAGCAGGTAGGCTCAAAAAATTATTTGAGGATGTTATTGCCAACCAACCTTTCGTTGGCGAGTGGAGCACGACCCAGGCCTATTCGAAGAGATTATCAACGATTGTTGCGCAACAATGCCGGACGGCCGATCTGGCGGTTGTCAGCCAATCACCGCAGCTTCCCGTCAACAGTGCTAGCGATGTCCCCGAAGAAGTAGCCCTGAATTCCGGCCGTCCGGTATTGGTGGTTCCGCGCAAAGGCGAATTTTCTCAATTTGGCCGCCGTGTCCTCGTCGCCTGGAATGGGCGCAAGGAATCCGCGCGCGCTGTCTTCGATGCGCTACCTCTGTTGCAAAAAGCTGACCACGTTCGCGTGCTCACCATGACCCCGAACGAGGGTGACCAAGGCACAGATTTTCCGGGTGCCGAGATCGCCGCGTCGCTCGCTCGTCATGGTGTTAAGGCCGAAATGGCAAAACGATCCGGCACAGATGGCGGAACGGGTGAAGCTTTGTTGGAAGAGGTTGCCGATCACAATTGCGACCTACTCGTAATGGGGTGTTATGGCCATTCCCGGGTTCGCGAATTCGTCTTCGGCGGCGTTACCAAATTCGTTCTAGAACATATGACGCAGCCGGTTCTTCTGTCCCATTGATTGAGCCAAAGGAGATTTAAGATGATCAAGTCAAAGACGGTACTACTGGTAGGTCTACTCCTTGCCGTCCCAGGCCATATGGCAATCGCGGATGACGGCAACAAAAGTGGTGAGCAGACTGAGAAGAAGGTGACGATGGGGGCTGCGGACTACTTCAGCTATTGCGCGATTTGCCACGGTCTCAAGGGAGAAGGTGACGGACCAATGTATGACGTCTTGAAGGTTCCACCCGCTGATCTCAGTCGCATTGCAAAGCGCAATAATGGTGTGTTTCCAAATTCAACGATTGCCGAGACCATTGAGAAGGGCGGCAATCTCAGAGGTCACGGCATCTCAAGCATGCTTGCCTGGGGCAAAGTCTTCACGGAGTACGATGAGGATGTCGAACCTGAAAAGCGCATTCAGGCGCTAACGAAATTCATCGAAGAGCTGCAGCAACACTAACATTCCGTGTGCCCAAAAAGACCGACAAAGAAAAGCCAATCGCAAGCTCCTTACGAGCGGCTTTTCACTGAGTTGTGGCTTTACGTAGAGATCTCAGTCACGGGACATATCGATTACTCTGAATTGGTCATCGAGCTTAATGTCAAACTGCTTGCCATCATGGCACTTGGCATCGTCGATCTCATAGAGTCCGCTGGCTTCGTCTTCTTTCTCGAATTCGCCTCCTGTGCAGCCAAGTACGGAAATAGCTTCTTTTATTTTTGTTGTTTCTTCAGCGGTTGGTTTGGTGTCGGCCAATGCTGTTGTGGTCATAAGCAGTGCCGTGGTGATTGCTACAAAGATATACCGCATGGTCGGTGCTCCTGAATTGATTATTGGACATGCGTCTATCTTCGCCGTGATGGCGCCAATCATGAATGACCTGAATCAACCCTGGATGGGAAGTTGTCCCGCATTCGATTGCCAGCTAGACCGCCCTGGCGCCAAGGTCTGTGAGTTGGCGCAACCATTTCTGGCGGGTCTCAAGGCTGGCGTTTTCGACCATGCCGAGGATCGTGTGGCGTACCGGGCTGATGCCGCTGAATTTCAGGATGTTGCGTTCGAGGCTCTTCAAGCTGTGGGAGCGAAAAAAGAGGCGGTACAAAAGTGCCGGCATTCCCATCGTGACGATGATCCGTGCCGAGCGGCCACCTAGGCGCTGTCCAAACCAGGTCTTGCTTGTTGGTTCAAACGCAAAATTTGGTCGCATGACTTGCTCGAGAAACCCTTTGAGCAGTGCTGGCATCGTACCGAGCCACAATGGATAGACAATCAGAATGTGGTTTGCCCAAAGGATCTTCTCCTGAGCGTCTTTTAACGTGATGGGAACTGGTCCTTCATTGAATTCAGATTTTGATCGCAGTAGTGGAAAATCCAATTCAGCAACTTTTAGCCATTTGACTTCGTGTTCGGCACCGTAAGCGCCATCGGCGTAGGCGTCAGCGAGCGAATGGCACAGACGTCCGTCGCTGGGATCTGGGTGTCCGTCAATTATCAAGATTTTACGTGACATGATGCCAACTCCTCAGTTCATCTGTCATCACATGGCGATTGCGACTTGGTGCACGAGCCTGAATGCGCAATCGCAAGATTGCGGTTTGTCATCGTTAGTCTGGAAAAGTGACGCGATGTTTGGGACAGTGCCGTAACATCTAGTGCGACATCAAAACCGGGACTTTCATCTCCCGCAAAATGTTGCGCGAGACGCCGCCGAACATGGATTCGCGCAGCCGCGAATGCCCATAACACCCCATCACGATGAGGTCGAAATTATTGTCTTCCGCGCGTGATATCAGTGTGTCGCCAACAGACAGTGCCTCGTCCCACGATGCGCTGACGTGTGCTTTGATGTCGTGACGTGCGAGTGCGGCTGCCAGCTCATCCCCTCGGTGCGATATGTTGTGCTTGCTGTCGGACTCCGGGACGATCGCCATGACATGCACTTCCTTGGCATCTTTCATGACGGGGACCGCATCGAAGGCGGCCCGGGATGCTTCACGGCTTGCGTTCCAGGCGACAATAACTTTGTTGCCGATTGGTTCAAAGCGTCTATCTTTCGGGATGACAAGAACGGGGCGACTGCTTCCGAGCGCAACGTCCGCCGGAAAATCGGGCCACGGGCCAAGCTGGTCATCGTCGTCCTGACTTATGACGACGAGGTCAGCGGCAAGTGCGTGATCGACAATCATGTCACTGATGCCGGAATGCAGGCACGTCGGATTGCGCCATTCCGACTTGTCATAAATTTCATCGGTTGCCTTATCGAATGCTTTGCTTACGGCCTCGCCTTCTTGTTCAATCGCGCGCTGCTGCTTCAAGATGATCTCTTCGGGCAGGTGTATCTCGACAAGAGGATGCAAAGGAATATCCGGTGTAATGAACAAACCAATGAGATGAGCGTCATGCCTATTCGCAAGTGGCACGGCGACGTCCAGCAGGGATTTGGCGCGCTTTGAGTTCTGAAGGTAAACGAGAATTGTTTTGTAAGACATTGGGAGCACCTCCTCGTTTTCCGTTGGATGTTGTGCAATCTTTGCGCGGAGAAGGGGTTGCCTCATTGACCTCGATCAACTGCGCCATGTGTTAGGAAAAAACGCGCGCAACTCGCGTGCTTGGTGGTTTTTTGTGTATTCGTTGTTAAGAGACCTTCACGGTGTTGATCCCGAGTATTTTGTAGAGTGGACACCAGCCAACAAGACCGGTGGCAAACGGGATAAGTCCGATCCATGCTAACGCGGCATAAGGCGTGCCTTGGCCATAGCTCGCAATTCCGATCAAGATGCTGCCGACGATGACGCGGATAGCTCTATCGCATGCGCCAACATTAGGTGACATTGGTGATCCTCCGTTAAAAAGTTGAACCTGCCAACTGCCCGGGTTGGCGCGGTTTGACCTGGGTCAATTGGTCGAAACTGACGCAGGATAGATCTCGTCGAGGTGCACGCTCAGCTCAGATGCGGGCACGTGGGTGAGGTCTTTCACCAGCTCTCCGCGCAAATGCGGTTGCATCAAGTCGGGGAGTAGTTTTCTCAGTTCAGCCATCGAAGCGGGCGGCGCGACGAGAATAAATCGATCGAAATTCTTTGCGATGAATTCGTCTTGGAGTGCTCCCAGCACCATTTTCAGAAATACCTGGGCCTGCTTTTTCTCAGGGTCGGATTTAGGCTCCATCGCGTGGCGCGCGTCTCCATGGCTGTCAAAAACACGGCCCGGCTTATCCGTTGCACCGCTCGAGGGTGTCACTTTTTCCCGCGTCAGGGTCAGTTCGGGAAGTGCCGACACACCTTTGTTCGGGCCACGGTTGAGAAAGAATTTCGCAACATGCTCATCTGCGACTAAAATGTATGTGCGGGTTGGTTTCATGGTGCTTTGCTTCTCAGTTGTTGTTCAATTTTTCCGCTTCGATAAGTTGTCTCAACTTGCGTGCTTCCCAGCGACGGAAAGTTTGGGGGACACTTCCGTTGAGAAGGCCCGCGTGCAAGAGAACGCCAAGTCCCCAGCCGATAAATACCCAGTGGACCCAGTAGGGTGCGCCTGTCGCGATATCAACGATGGCGAGAATTGCGATAACGCCACCAAACACAGCTAAATGGACGTAAAAGCCACGGATCGCCGCAAGCTTCTGTTTGATGCGTTCTTTTTGTGCTTTGTCCGGCATTGCTGCAGCCTCCAGCTCGTTTTGGTGCACACATGATGCAATAAGAGGGACGCGTCGGCATTGATAACGATCAACCGCGCTGTCATTATCGGTTGCAAAGACCTCGCATAGGCCAGACACCGTAATAAGATGACAAAAAACAATACTGGCTCGTCGCCATCCATGAGTGAGTCGATGCTGGCCGCTGTTTTGGAGACCGCGGTCGACCCAATAATCACAATCGATGAGAACGGCATCATGCAGTCCGTCAATCCGGCGACAGAGCGGTTGTTCGGCTATCAATTGGACGAGATGCTCGGCCACGATATATCGATCCTGATGGATGAGCCACATCGCGAAGCTCACGGCCGATATATCGCCGACTATCTCAGAACATCGAAGAAAAAAATTATCGGCATCGGCCGCGAGGTTGAGGCACGCCGCAAGGACGGTAGCATTTTCCCGATGCATCTCTCCGTCAGTGAATTCACGCAGGATGGCAAGCGGTTTTTTGCTGGCGTGATCCACGACCTCACGGCACGCAAAGTCGCTGAGGAGCAGCTTCGACAGAGTGAGCGACGCCTTGGCCTAGTGCTCGACGCCAGCGCCGATGGGTGGTGGGACTACCTCTTTGACGACCAGTTGCTCGACTGGTCTGACGGCGTCTACCACGTGCTTGGATTGAACCCTGAGGAAATACAACCAAATCTTGAGTTCGAGTTGGAGCTCACGCACCCTGAAGATCGGGATGTGCGCAGTCGTGTGCTCGATGCACATCTTCAGCTCGACCGTCCCTACCGAGCAGAGTTTCGCATGCGCCATAAGTCTGGTGACTACATCTGGGTGCGGGCATTGGGTAAGGCGGTACGTGATTCCAGCGGACGTCCGGTTCGTATGACCGGCACCATCACCGATATCTCCGACGTCATGGATAAAGAAGAGCAATTGGCTCGTGCAGCCCGACTTGAAACAATTGGTCAGCTTACGGGCGGTATTGCGCATGACTTCAACAACATTCTGACGGTTATTTCCGGCAATCTTGAGTTTCTGGAAATGCAATTGAAGGACGAGGATCAACGTGAGCTGCTCAGCGACGCCATTGAGGCCACTCAGATGGGCGCAACGTTGACCGACCGGTTGTTGACGTTCGCGCGCCGGAGGCATTTGCAACCTGAAACGGTCAACCTGAATAATGTGGTCTTGCATCTCACAGAGATGTTGAAGCGAACGCTTGGCGGTCAGATTGATCTGAGCACCGTGGTGTCACCTGAACTGTGGTCGACACGGGTTGATCCAGGGCAAGTCGAGAATGCGATCATGAACCTCGTGATAAACGCTCGTGATGCGATGCCGGATGGCGGCCGCGTTGTCGTTGAAACGAAGAATACCACTCTTGATCAGGATTATGCTGCGATTGATCCGGGATTGGAGACGGGTGACTTCGTGCTTCTGACTGTGACAGACACAGGTGAGGGGATGCCTCGAGAGGTTAGCGAACGCGTCTTTGAGCCGTTCTTTACGACCAAGGAAGTTGGCCGGGGGACAGGGCTTGGCCTCAGCATGGTGTATGGCTTCGCGAAGCAGGCACAGGGTCACGCGACGATCTACAGTGAGGTTGGTGTCGGCACAACCATCAATATCTATCTACCGGCGATTAGGAAGACCACCGCCTCCACGACCGCAGAGGTTGATCGCAGCAGGGCTCTTCGAGGCGCCGGTGAGAAAGTTCTGATTGTTGAAGATGATCCGAAAGTTCGTGTGTTAAGCGTGCGTCGGGTGCGCGAGCTGGGTTACGTCGTAATTGAGGTTGACAACGGGAAGAGCGCACTCGATCTTCTCGATGAAGATCGTGAGATTGAATTGGTTTTCACAGATATTGTGATGCCCGGCGGTATGTCGGGTTATGAGCTGGCGCAAGAACTGCGTAAGACTCGTCCGGACATAAAGGTTCTTTTGACCTCAGGCTACGCTGAAGAGTTGGTGCATCCCGAAGTGCTGGCGAAGAATGATCTAAAAGTATTGCGCAAGCCCTACCGGCGTGAAGAATTAGCCCAGGCGTTGCACGCGGCAATTCAGGGTAAATAGCACCTGTCTTTCAGGATATGTCAGCAGTGAAGCTATATCCTGTGCCGCGAACGGTTTTAATGAGCCTCGGATGTTCGGGGTCGGCTTCGATTTTCTTACGCAAGCGGGCGATCTGATTATCGATGGTGCGGTCTGTCGGTGACCAATCCTGTCCTTTGACGAGGTCCATGATTTGGTTGCGTGTCAACACGCGGTTGGCATGAGTGACAAGGGCCTTCAACAGATCGAACTCTCCGGTCGTCAGGGTACACGCCGACCCATCGGGATCGGTCAATTCGCGCTTTGCCATGTCAAAATTCCAGCGATCGAAAACGATGCATTCATTGGATTTTTTGTTTTCTGGAGCCGGAGTGCTGATCTGGTCGGCGGAACGGCGCAAAACCGTGCGAACACGCGCCAAAACTTCGCGCAGATGAAACGGTTTAGTGATGTAGTCGTCCGCGCCAAGCTCAAGCCCGACGACTCGGTCAATGGTGTCGCCCTTGCCCGTCACCATGATGATCGGGACAGACGACTTAGCCCGGATATCGCGGGCGACCAGAAGACCATCGTCATCGCCGAGTGTCAGGTCGAGGGTTACGAGATTTATTTTGATTTGATCTATAATTTGTCGTGCGTCCGCGCCCGTTGCTGCTTCGGTAACCTGATAGCTTTCTTGTTCAAAGCAACGGCGCAGTAATTTTCTGATTTTCGGGTCGTCGTCAACGACGAGAATATGCTCAGCCATGAGGCTTTAACCTGCTGTTTTAACGCGAGAATGGCGGACGCTTCCGAAGAATGCAAGCGCCTAAAGGAGCGGCTGACGACCGCCTTGGCACTGGGCGGTTACATTTCATTACAAATCAATACCCAACGCAGTAAGTCCAGCGACACGGCGCTGCTTAGATCTCCTTAACAACACTGAAACCCTCATTTGTTCAGGAGATTTCAAGATGGCTCGCATGGCAACAACATACAGTGCATATGGCCCGGAAACTTTCATGGGCACAAGCCAGGCAAGTGATTTAGGCGGCGATGTTTTCCAATCATCGGGAACGCAACAA
>JAJFHI010000322.1 GCA_021775715.1 Hyphomicrobiaceae bacterium
TTCTTCAACGCATCTGTTACGTGCGGGATGACCTGCACCGTACCGCCGAGGTAGTCGCCGCGGCGTTCCTTGGTGATGATGTCCTGGTAAATGCGCCCGGTGGTGATGTTGTCGGACTTCTTGGCCGGAACGCCGGTGAAGCGTTCGTAGTGGCCAAGGTCTAGGTCCGTCTCAGCCCCATCATCGGTGACGAATACCTCGCCATGCTGATAGGGGCTCATCGTCCCTGGGTCGACGTTCAGGTACGGATCGAGTTTGCGCAAACGGACAGAATAGCCGCGTGCCTGGAGAACCGCACCAAGTGCTGCGGAAGCGAGACCTTTGCCGAGGGAGGAGACCACGCCGCCGGTAATGAAGATATAGCGTTGCATGGGAGTCCGATCTCGCATGAAACGCCGACGATTCGAAGCGGTAATATCGCCACATCCACATCGGCGTGCATTTTGTGTTGGTTAATTTGCGGAAATACACCGCATTTCGCAGTCGCAATACCCCAGAAAAAACCGGACGGCGGATGCCACCCGGTTTTAAATTCCCGTTCTGCCTGGAACGGATTGTGTACAGGCGCCCTGCAAATATGACAGGCCATCAAGCCGCTTATCGAGATTTTGGCACGGCTGGGACGCGTTCGCCGCCTTTGCCAGCCTCAAGTGCATCGAGAATGCCACCCTCCTCAGCAAGGGCCTTCGGCACGGTGTCCTTGTCCGCAGACGTAGCAGCACCGGCTGTCGCAGGAGCCGTCTGGCCGCCCGCCAAATCATCAAGCACCTGGGTTTCCGGCGCGTCGCGTTGCGCCAAAACGGTGAGAAGAATGCTGGTGGTAAAGAAAGCTGCTGCCAGGCCGGCAGTTGTGCGCGTCAAAAGGTTGGCCGTTCCACGACCCGACAGAAAGCCGCCGCCACCGCCGCCGCCGCCGCCCATACCAAGCGCCCCACCCTCCGATTTCTGCATCAGAACAACTGCGACGAGAGATGCCGCAATGAGGAGGTGAATCACCAGAACGATCGTTTCCATTGGTCCTATGCCTTATAAATGCTCAGGGGGCGTCGCCATTGAAGAGACCCCCGCAATAGTGTGGGTTTTCAGCCGTCGCGACAGGCACGCCGGGAAATTGCTATGTTTGACGTGGTGTCTACACTAGGGGGCTTACAAGTGCCAGCCCCTAGCTTTGCTGGCCCACGCGCCGCGGATTGCGCCCCGGCAAAGGTGGGATCTTGATCCCAAGCCGACGGGCCGCCTGACGGTCTTTGCGCTGCTTTTCTTTGGTGGTCGCTTTGAACACCCCGACACATCGAAACTTCAGCATCTCTTCGATTTTGATAAACCTAAGGATTTCGCGCAACCGGTCAGCGCTCAGATTGGATTTCGCCCATTCTGGCCCCCGCTCCATTTCGATTTCAACACCACTGTGAATGGCGTCAGCTTTGTCTGCCTCTAACGCCCGGCAATCGGCCAGTGTCAGCGGTTTGTCAGCAACAGCGCCGCTGCCCGCCACCACCATAAGGCTCAGTCCGATCAAAGCCGCCCAGACAAGGCGGTGCGGGTTCTGGCCATTCGTTCTCTTCGACATCAAACACAACTCATTATCGGGCTCGGCTTTGTATCAGGGCCGATTCTACCAACTTCCAACATCAGCTTGGCGATAAAAATCACACGGAAGCGATTTTTGCGGGCGGGAGTGATTTACGCGCTCTCTGGTGGAGCGCGCGTGCGACAGTACCCTAAGCCCGATATGCGGCCAAAATCCCTAGGAAATCGTTTGCCTTCAAGCTGGCGCCCCCGACAAGCGCGCCATTTACGTTGGCAATGCTCATCAATTCAGCTGCGTTGGCGGCCTTTACAGAGCCTCCATAAAGCAGCCGCATGGCACGACCTTCGTCACCAAACCGCGCGATCAGCGATTGCCGCAAGGCCGCATGCACAGCTTCAACGTCGTCGGCCGTCGGCGTCAGCCCGGTTCCAATTGCCCACACAGGTTCGTATGCGACAATCGTGTTTTGTGCTGTCGCCTCGTCCGGCACCGATCCCAACAGCTGGCGGTTGACGACATCTAGCGTCAAACCGGCAGCGCGCTGGCCTGCCGTTTCGCCGATACAGATAATAGCCGTCAATCCAGCGCGGTATGCCGCGACCGCCTTGGCCCGAACGAGAGCGTCGGTCTCACCGTGATCGCCGCGGCGCTCGGAGTGGCCGACAATAACGGCCGTAGCACCCGCATCTGCAAGGATCTCTGAAGAAATATCGCCCGTGTTGGCACCCAATTGCGCCACATGGCAGTCCTGCCCGCCAACAACTACCTTCGACCCTGAAACAACTTCCGAAAGCGCCATAATCAGCGTAGCAGGCGGACAAATCATAGCGTCGACGCCATCGAGCGCTGGATCGTCGACACCATCGCGGATCACAAGTGCTTCCACCATTGAGGCCTTGAGGCCATTCATCTTCCAGTTTCCAGCAACCAGCGGGCGGATGTTTGAGGCCGTCATCAGCGTGTCCTTCTTATTATCTATGCCGTGTTTCGGCTTTCCTTAGGCGTAAGGACAGCAGCGGACCTCCCTTACACCAACCCGGCCGCAGCATCACCTCCAACGTGTAAATTATCTCGAGCCTTGGCTTATTCCGCACATTTTTATCAGATCGCAGAGGATTCTCGCGACCACACATCCCCAAACGGGCATTTTCGCGCATCGAGGTGACATTTTCCGGCATAGGCTTGTGCCGGGGGCCTTGCATTCCCTATCTCAGTAGCCTCATAACACGCAGCGCTAGCCGCCGTTCGGTGGGCCCTGGCTATAAAAATTCATCAATGACCCCTCGCCCGGCACGCACCCGCTGCGGAGTCGTGAGGGCAGCAACGATCTGGAAGACGAAAAAATGCTCGAACAGCTCCGTCGGAGTACCTCAGGAATACTGGCGAAAATTCTCATTGCTTTGCTTGTATTAAGCTTTGCCGTCTGGGGCATCGCAGATGTCTTTACCGGATATAGCAATGCTGCCATCGCAACGATCGGCGATGAAGAGATTTCGCCGCAAGAGTTTGAGCAGGCCTACCGCAATGAGATCGACGCGTTGTCACGTCAATCCGGGCAGCGGATCACACCCGACCAAGCGCGCGCCATCGGGCTCGATCGCCAAGTACTTTCACGCCTGATCGGTGCCACGGCCGTCGAAGCTCACGCCCGCGCCCTCAATCTAAAACTCTCTGACGAGACACTGGTCGAGACATTGAAAAAAGATCCACAGTTTCTCGATTCAAGCGGCAAGTTCTCACTCTCGGCATTGAAGCAATCTCTGGCGCAAATGGGAATTAGCCAGCTAGGCTTCCTGGACCTTCGTCGCAAAGATCAACTGCGCAACCAGATCACCAGCGCACTGTTGTCGGCGACAGCCGTCCCCGCACCTCTTGCCGAGATCGTGCACAACTGGCGCAAAGAGACTCGCGTTGTTGAGTTCGCTACGATTGATGTCGCCAAATCCATCAAACTCCCAGAGCCAACCGAACAAGAGCTCACGGAAACCTACGAGCAAAACAAGTCAAGCTTCATGGTACCGGAAATGCGCCAACTCGCAGTTCTGACGGTATCGTCGGAAGAACTGGCGAAAAAAATCGTCATCGGCGATGACGAAATCAAGAAAACTTACGAACAGACAAAAGAAACATACGACACGCCGGAACAACGTCGCATTCAGCAGATCCCCTTCCCTGATAAGGCCAAAGCTGAAGCTGCCAAGAAATCAATTGAGGGCGGCACGAAATTCGTTGACGTCGCCAAAGAGGCTGGTGCTACCGAAACCGACATTGAACTGGGCTTGCTGCCAAAGTCGCGCCTGATCGACAAGAAGATCTCTGACGCCGCATTTGCGTTGGAAAAAGACAAAGTTTCTGATGTTGTCGAGGGCAAGTTTACAACCGTACTTTTGCGCGTCACCGAGATCAAACCCGGCATCACCAAGACATTCGAAGATGTGAAAACCGATGTGCGCGATAAACTTGCGCTGGAACAAGCAAACCTCGAAGTTCAAACACTTTACGACAAGATCGACGATGGCCGAGCCGCTGGCACAGCACTAAAAGACATCGCCAAAGACCTTGACGTGCCGTTCAGTGACATCGCCGCCGTAAGTTCTGAAAACACCGACCCCACGGATGCCGTTGTTTTCCAAGACCGCAACGGTCCAGCGATCATCAAAGGCGGATTTGATGGCCAGATCGGTGTTGAGAGCGAACCGGTCCAGCTGGGCGATGGTGGTTTTTCCTGGGTTGACGTGTTGTCTGTAACTCCACCGAAGCAAAAGACTGAGGCCGAGGTCAAAGATGCGGTCAAAGAGCTTTGGTCAAAAAACAAAACCCGCCAGATGCTTAAAAGTTTGGCCACGAAAGCCGTTGATCAGCTGCGCAATGGCGAGGACTTCAACAAAGTGGCCGAAGAACTTGGAGCCAAGGTCACCAAGACACCGGCCATAACGCGCACGACCATACCACAGGGCCTAACGCAGGCCGCGATCACACAGGCCTTCCTGTTGCCGGTCAAGAGTGCCAGCTCGGCTGAAACCGACGATGGCAAATCACGCGCGGTGTTCCGTGTCAGCGAAATCAAGAAAGCCGATAAGCTTTCGGATGAGGATCGCAAGAACCTCAACACAGAGCTGCAGAGCGAGTTGCAGCGCGATCAACTGGCCGAATATGTAAACGCCTTACAAAACGAGATCGGTGTCAGTGTTAACGAAGGGCAGTTCTTGCGCATGACAGGTGCTGAGACGCAATAGTCTTAGACATGCGACCTGTCGCACGATTCTCCGACCCGGAGCGACTGACCGCGACCGGCCTCAGCCCGGTCTAAAGAACAAACGAGGCCCACCTGTGAGCACGTCTGACGGCCCCACACTGCAAATCGAGACCTATCCCAATCTGGATCGCTTCGCTGAGGGTTTTGCGACCGGAAAAACCCAAGTCGTGTGGACCCGTCTTGTCGCCGATCTTGAAACGCCGGTGTCTGCTTACCTGAAAGCCGCTGGCGACAGACAAATGTGTTTCCTGCTGGAATCTGTCGAAGGTGGCGCTCAGCGTGGGCGTTATTCAATCATCGGTCTGGAACCGGATCTCATCTGGCGCGCCAATGGTAACGCTGCCGAAATCAATCGCGTGCCACTGAAATCACCTGACGCATTCAAGCCCGACAAAAAGCCGATGCTGCAATCACTGCGGGCATTGCTGGACGAAAGCCGCATCGACCTGCCCGACACCCTACCGCCGATGGCCGCCGGTGTGTTTGGCTATATGGGATACGACACCGTCCGCCTGGTCGAGCGCCTGCCCGATGTTCCGCCCGACGATCTCGGCGTTGCCGATGCGATCATGATGCGCCCAACTGTGATGATCATTTTTGATGCCGTCAAAGACGAGATGACATTGGTCACGCCGGTGCGTTCTGATGGCAAACAAAAATCAGCCAAAGCCTCCTACAACGCCGCCGTCAAACGCCTTCATGCAGTTGTCGCGCGGCTCGATGCACCGCTGCCGCATGGCTCACAAACATCAGCGCAGGATATTGAACTCCCCGCGCCTAATTCCAACACTCCGGAACCCCAATACCTCGACATGGTTCGCCGGGCGAAGGACTACATTACGGCGGGCGACATTTTCCAGGTCGTGCTGTCGCAACGCTTCTCTACGCCGTTTTCGTTGTCGTCGTTTGCGTTGTATCGCGCACTGCGTCGCCTAAATCCGTCGCCGTTCCTGTTTCATCTCGACTTCGGCGGTTTCTCGCTGGTTGGATCATCACCCGAAATCCTTGTTCGTGTACGCGATGGCGAGGTTACCATTCGCCCGATCGCTGGCACAGCGCCACGTGGCCAAGACGACGCGCATGATCAAGACTTGGCCGATGCACTTTTGGCGGATCCAAAAGAGCGCGCCGAACACCTGATGTTACTCGATCTCGGGCGCAACGATGTTGGTCGTGTCGCCAAAGTCGGCACCGTGGACGTCACGCACCAGTTTGCCATCGAGCGCTACAGCCACGTCATGCACATTGTCTCCAATGTTGTCGGCGATCTTGATCCGGCTCACGACAGTGTTGATGCGCTGATGGCAGGTTTTCCAGCCGGTACCGTTTCCGGCGCGCCGAAAGTCCGCGCCATGGAAATCATCGACGAGTTGGAAGTCTCCAAGCGCGGTCCATATGCCGGATGCGTTGGTTACTTCTCCGCAGATGGGCAGATGGACACCTGCATCGTTCTCAGAACAGCGATTGTGAAAGACGGTATGTTGCACGTGCAGGCAGGCGCAGGTCTAGTGCACGATTCCATTCCTGAAAACGAACAGCAGGAATGTATCAACAAAGCCAAGGCGGTTGTGCGCGCGGCCGAAGAAGCCGTCCGCTTTGCAACGGGCGGCAACGGCCCGGGCAAACCTGCTGGCGGCAATGGCGGTGCGTTTCAATAATGGGGCTTGAGAAAACATCCCGCACGCTTTTGTTCTTGCGCCACGCCAAATCCGATTGGGGAGATCTCGACCTCGACGACCACGGCCGACCACTGGCCCCACGTGGGGCCAAAGCTGCTCCAAAGATGGGCGCTTACATCGCGTCCAAGGGCTTTAAGCCCTCCCTCATTTTGTGTTCCGACGCCGTTCGCACGCGCGCTACTTGTGCCCTTGTCGTGCCCGAGCTCGGACAACCCGTGGCGCAGGTCGAAATATTGGACGCGCTTTATTTGGCACCGCCCGTTACGATGCTAGATCTCATCCGCAACATCGACGACGGCCACGACACGGCAATGATCATTGCGCACAATCCTGGCATGCACGCCCTAGCCTTGACACTTACCCGCCACGGCGACAAAGCCGCCATCAAAGACATGTCGATGAAGTTTCCAACGGCCGCCTTGGCAGTGCTTTCGTTTGATTGCCCAAGCTGGAGTGACATCGGACCAGCAACAGGACGCCTCGACGATTTTCAAGTCCCTCGCGGGTTAAAATAAAGCCTTTTTTGCCATAGTCTCCGCTGTTTTTTGGCCCCAAGTCCTCCTATATCTCGACCAGAGAGAGAGGGTGAACTCATCATGCTCAAATCCAGCCAACAAGCACCATTGAAGCTTGATCTCAACAGCCCAGCATTCATGCGCGATCCATTCCCGACTTTTCGCGACTTGCGTGCACGCGGCGACTTAGTGCGTCTGAAACTGCCGTTGATTGGCAACGTCTGGATGACAACCACGCACGAAACAGCCACAGCACTATTGAAAGACAAGACCAACTTTGCGATGGATCCGCGCAATGCTGGACGGCGCAACGTCCCGGGTCTGCAATGGTGGATGCCAAAAAGCATTTCCACCCTGGCCAGCAACATGTTGACCAGCGACGAACCAAACCACCGGCGCCTCAGAGGTCTCGTCGACGAAGCATTTCACCGCCGTGGTATTGCAGAAATGAGCCCACGCATCGAGGAAATCGCAGATCAGCTGATCGACACGCTGGCGGCCAATGAACCCGTCGACTTGATGGAGACTTTTGCACGCCCCTTTCCACTTGCCGTGATTTGCGAGGTCCTCGGACTTCCTGCGTCCGATCGGGCGATGTTCATGGCATCAAGCGCGAAGCTCACAACGGCATCATCGCCGGTCGGACTTATCAAAGCCCTACCCGGCATCAATCGACTGCTACGCTACCTGCGCACGCAATTCGATGCCGCGCGCAAGAGTCCAAGCTCGGGCCTCATCTCCGAACTCGTACGCGCGGAACAAGACGGCGACAAGCTGACAGAAGACGAATTGCTAGCGATGGTGTTTCTGCTGCTGATTGCAGGTCACGAAACCACCACGCATCTTGTCAGTGGCGGACTGTTGGCATTGTTGCAAAATCCAGATCAGAAGGCGCGGCTAATGGCCGAATGGGACCGCGAAGGCCTTGCGGTGGAAGAGCTACTGCGCTTTGTATCGCCTGTGCAAATGTCGAAACCCCGCACCGCCGTCCGCGACCAGACATTCGCAGGCGTTGAAATCAAACGCGGTGATTTTGTCATGGCCTTTCTGGCGTCAGCCAACTCGGACCCTGCGCAATTTGAGGCACCTGAAACACTCGACATATTCCGCCAACCGAACAAGCATCTGGGTTTTGGTGCAGGCATTCACTTCTGTCTCGGCATCCAGCTGGCACGCGCTGAGACGGCCATCGCCTTGCGCCGCCTGCTGACTCGTTATCCAAATTTGCGTTTGGCCTGCGACGAAACCGAGCTGGGCCACCACAGACGCCTCGGCCTCAGAGCTTTGCAAAATCTACCGATCATATTGGACGGTTAATCGCATCCCCGCCACCACACCCTTGACGCACCCGCTCCCCGCCCCTAATCCTCACTGCCATGCTCGTATTGATCGATAACTATGACAGCTTTACCTACAATCTCGTCCATTACCTGGGCGAGTTGGGGGCGGAGTGTGTTGTCCACCGTAACGACAAGATAACAACAGACGACGTCGTTGCACTGAAACCGCAGGCCATCGTTTTGTCGCCAGGGCCATGCACGCCAAATGAAGCTGGCATCTGTCTCGATCTCGTCAAGAAGGCGGGCGCGAAGATTCCGATGTTGGGCGTCTGCCTCGGCCACCAATCAATCGGCCAGGCTTACGGCGGTGTCGTCAAGCGTGCGCCGGTTCCCATGCACGGTAAACTGTCGCCAATCACGCATACAAACAAGGGCCTGTTCAAAGGCCTGCCGAAGACATTCGATATCACGCGCTACCACTCATTGATTGTCGAGCGCGAAACACTGCCCGAAGACTTCGAAATCACAGCCGAGACCAGCGACGGCATCATCATGGGGCTGCAACACAAAACACATCCTGTGCACGGCGTGCAGTTCCATCCCGAAAGCATCGCCTCACAACACGGCCACGGTTTGCTGGCAAACTTTTTGAAACTGGCTGGCTTCGAGCCGGGTGAAATCCCTGTTCTCAAAACGCAAGCGCCCGCAGCTTGACCTGAGCGTGAGACCCAATGACCGCAATGACGATCAAAGACCTGATGGCCAAACTGGCCGACGCTGAGACCCTGAGCCAACCGGAAATTGAATCGGCCTTGAACCTGTTGATGTCAGAAGACGCCGCACCCACACAAATGGCAGCCTTCCTTATGGCATTGCGCGTGCGTGGCGAAACAGTTGACGAGATTGCCGGCGCCGCTCAGATGCTGCGCAACCGCATGACACCGGTCGCAGCGCCCGCAGGTACCGTTGACATTGTCGGCACCGGGGGCGACAGCCATGGCACCTACAACGTTTCAACCTGCGCAACGTTTGTCGCCGCCGGCGCCGGGCTGCAGGTCGCAAAGCATGGCAATCGATCGGTATCGTCAAAGTCTGGTGCATCGGATGTGTTGGCAGCTCTCGGTGTCAAACTTGACGTGTCGCCGGAGACTGTTGCCCGCGCCATCAAAGACATCGGCGTCGGGTTTATGTGGGCCCCGATGCATCATCCGGCGATGAAACACTGGGCAGCTATTCGTGCCGACCTTGGTGTGCGCACGCTCTTCAACCTGCTCGGCCCATTGTGCAACCCAGCCAATGTAAAGCGGCAGGTTGTCGGAGTGTTCGACAAGCGGTGGGTTGAACCCGTCGCGGAAGTTCTGCAGAAGCTAGGCTCTGAACATGCCTGGGTTGTGCATGGCAGCGATGGCATGGACGAACTGACAACAACCGGCAGCTCGTTTGTTGCCGAACTCAAGGATGGAAAAATCCGTAACTTTGAAATCGAACC
>JAJFHI010000323.1 GCA_021775715.1 Hyphomicrobiaceae bacterium
GGCTTGGTGAGGACAAGTTGTTGTTTGCCAGCGACTACGCCATTTGGACGCCCAAATGGATTGTCGAAAAATTCATGGCTTACGAACTGCCTGATCGGATCAAACAAGAGCGCGGTGTTGACCTGACGATGGAAGGCAAGAAGAAGATATTGGGCCTTAACGCCGCCAAGCTTTACGGCATTGATATCGACAAACAGAAGCAGAAGTTGGCGAATGAGACCATCAACATTGCTGCAGAGTAGTTGTGATGATGATGGATAGCAAAAAAGATGGCCGTCATGATGAGATCTGGGCTCGGCTCGCAACAGTGACCGACCCAGAACTCGATGAGCCTGTAACCGAGTTAGGCTTTGTTGAGCACGTCGAGATTGATCAGGACAATCAAGTTCTGGTTGATTTTCGCTTGCCAACATATTGGTGTGCAGCCAATTTCGCCTTCCTCATGATCGATGACATTCGCCTCGCCATCGAATCCGTACCGTGGGTGTCTAGGGTCGTGCCACGGCTGCACGATCATATGTACGCCGACGAGATTAACTCCGGTGCAAAGAGCGGTCAGTCATTCAAAAAGACATTTGACGATGAGGCTGTTGAAGGCAACCTCAGTGACGTGCGTCGAAAGTTTCGGGTAAAAGCTTTTCAGCGGCGGCAAGAATCCGTTCTTCGTGGCCTCCTTGCACAAGGTTGCGATGCTGAAAATATCGTCGCCATGTCACATGATGCACTAGAGCGATTGGAGATCGACGACGAGGAAGGTTCACGACAAAAGCCTCGCTACCTTCAAATCCTCCAAGAGTTTGGTTTTGACAAAGCACCCAATGATCTTGCGTTCGTCACGCCTGACGGCGCGGCACTGAAGGTGGCTGACTTCAAAGCCTATCTGCTAGATCTTCGTGGCGTTCGCATCAACATGGAATTCAACGGTGCGATCTGTCGTGGACTACTCTCGACCCGTTACAAAGAGGCGAACCTCGCAGACGGAGAGCCAACGCTCGTCGACTTTATGCTCGATCGAGTTCCGCCGCGCACCGATCACGAATCTGAGACGACAGAAAGACGGGAGCGATAGAATGCAGGCCGCGACACTACACCAATACGACAAAGACATGAACGTCCAACTTAAACTTGAGAACGTTCCAAGCCCAACAATCAATGCCCCGGACGAAGTCGTTGTACGTGTTGGCGCCGCTGGCCTTTGTCGCACCGATCTCCATATCATCGAAGGAGTATGGAGAGACACGATGGACCCCGAAGGCAGTCTGCTGCCGTATATTATGGGTCATGAAAACGCGGGCTGGGTTGAAGATGTTGGTAGCGGTGTCAAGTCCGTCAAACCTGGTGATGCGGTGATCTGCCATCCGTTGCGATCTTGCGGCATCTGCCTGAATTGCCGACATGGCGAAGATATGTATTGCGATAACGGTGTCTTCCCAGGTCTTGGCGCCAATGGTGGTTTTGCTGAATATTTCCTAACAACAGAACGTGCCCTCATAAAACTCAACAAGAACGTGGTTCCAGTCGATGTTGCGCCACTTGCCGACGCCGGAATTACCGCGTACCGGGCAGCGAAACGCGCGGCCAAGTTATTGCGCCCCGGCACCTATTGCGTTGTGCTTGGCATTGGCGGACTGGGCCATATAGCACTTCAGTGTCTGCACGAACTTTGCGGCACACGCACGATTGCAATTGATCGCAGCCCGCATGCAAGAGAACTGGCGAAGAAATACGGTGCTCATCATATTCTCGACGGTGGTCCCGACGTTATAGAACAAGTCCATGAACTGACAGGTGGCGGTGCGCATGTCGTCATCGACTTTGTGGGTGAATTGGGTGTTGAGAATATTTGCTGGAAGATGGTTCGCCAAGGCGGCCAATATTTCGTTGTGGGCTATGGCGGGAAGATCGAGATCCCAACCATTCACATGGTGATCAACGAGATTCAGGTTGGCGGTAGCTTGGTTGGCAACTTCACCGAACTGGTTGAGTTGATGGAGTTGAATGCCGAGGGCCGAGTTCATATGCAATCCAGCCAGTATGCGTTGTCCAACATCAATAGTGCGATCAGCGATCTCAAAGCTGCCAAAATGGTTGGGCGCGGCGTTATTGTACCGTAGCCGTGGTCAATCCAAACAGCCGGAGGATCTTGATTTTATCGTAGTTTTCTGGCGCGTCAGGCAACGCCATAGGTATCCACGACCGTAAGCATGTATCATTTCGCGCAATTGGTTGGGCACGAAACTCATGATCGGGTCTGCATTGTCAACGGCCATCGAGGTTCAGTTGATTGTCGCTACGGGAACTTAAAACAACCTCCGAATTTGAATGCAGATTGGACCAAATTGCCACGTGTTTCAACGGCGCCTATAAAATTCAAAATTTGGTGTTCTGGCCATGACGGTGAACAGCAGGCTTGAGGCCCGGTGAAGTCAGATCTTCCCCCAATCTCGGACAGTGTGCAGCGCTCGGCCAACGGTCGCAAAGGGCCAGCACCGGACATTCGAGGATTTTGCTACGAGACGTAGAAGATGTCGTTGTTGCTGAAGAAGCTGGCGTGGGTTCTAGAACTGCTGAAGTTCACGAATATCTGCCACGGCGAAGAGTAGTATGTCACCACATCTGGGCAGGGTCGCATTGCCTAGCCACCAGAATTTCCATTGGCTTTTGTGTAGCAAACAATGATGTATCTTGATGCGTTAACGCCCAAGCCCCAGCGTCTTCTGAATTTGTCGCGGTTTTGGCAGCGCGTCTGCGAGTGTTCGTTCGTCGAGTGTCGCAAAGAAAGCTTCGTTGGCGCCGGCGAGAATGGGTGACAGCCCGCACACTGAAGCAAGTATGCAGTGCGTTGGTCCAGATCGCATGCATTCAACCAATCCTGTTCCGGCCTCGGTCATTCGCAAAATGGCGCCGATTGAGATTTCTGACGGATCGCGCACCAATCGCATGCCGCCGCCCCGCCCCCGAACTGTCGAAACATAATTTTCTCGCGCAAGCAGTTGCGAAGCCTTTGCGATGTGATCGAAGGACAGGTCGTAAGTCTCCGCTATTTCCCGCGAAGTTACCAAACGGTCCCCCGCAAGTGCCAGGTACATCAAGATGCGGAGCGTATAATCTGAAAAGGCATTGATCTGCATGCCGGCATCATCGCGTTTTCCGATTGACTCGGCAACCTTACGATTTTAAATACGTAAATAAAATACGTATTTAAAATCGAAGGATCTCCGATGCAACTCACCGTCCTTGTTGTCAGCCTCATGTTCATGATCATCATCGCGCTGTTCTTCATTTCCGCAATTCGGGCGTCACAGACCGGGGGATCTGATCTTACCGCGAAGATCGATCGCAGCCACCTTTTCTGGGGGATGCTCGCCTTCGGATTCGCCGTCACGCTCGTCTCACTCTGGGAGTGGCCCCACAGAATTACGAGTGGTCAGAATGTTGTGACCGTGAATGCGACAGGTGCGCAATGGTCATGGGGGATCGACAAGGAAGAAGTACCGGTCGGTCAGCCCGTGGTCTTCAACGTCCACACGCAAGACGTCACGCATGGGCTTGGCGTGGTTGACCCGAACGGCAGGCTTTTATTCCAAGCGCAGGGCATGCCTGGGTATGTGAACAAGGTCGAGCACATATTCAAGCAAGCCGGAGAATACCGGGTGATCTGCATGGAATTCTGCGGTGTTGGTCATCACGACATGATCACCGAATTCAAAGTCGTTGCGAATTAGAGGAATAAAACAATGTTGATGAGCACACCGCGTAATCATGCCAATGCCGTGAAACTTACCATGCTACTGGCTGGTGTTGTCTTGATCCTCATGATGGCCTTCGGGCTCGTCATGCGTGCTGCACAAGGCGGCCTATTTGAGCTTGATCCCGCTTTCTTCTATCGGCTCATGACAGCACACGGTGCGGGCATGGTCGGAGTTGCAGCTCTGACGGGTGCCGCTGTGCTGTGGTATTTCGTGTCGCGTTACGTCGATCTGATCGAGGGGGTGTACTGGGCATTTCTGGGTCTATTCCTTCTCGGCGTGGTGTTGATCCTCGGTAGTATCTTCGTCGGCGGCTATGGCGGAGCCTGGACGTTTTTGTTTCCGCTGCCAGCAATCTCTGGCGGCGCCTGGGAGGCTAGCGCAGCCGTGGCATTTATCCTGGGTTACATCTCAATCGGTGTCGGATTTCTGCTCTTCTACCTCGAAGTCGGACGAAAAATAGTCGCAGCGTACGGCGGTATCGGGCGGGCACTCGCCTGGCCATTGGCGTTCGGCGGAGCACAACCGGACGATGCGCCTCCTCCAACGATTGTCGCGGCGATGGCGACCACTGTGTTCAACACCATCGGCATCGTGGTCGGAGCGACCGTGCTTGTCAGTAGTCTCGTCAATCTTCTCGTGCCCGGATTTGCGGTTGATGCCCTTCTCGCCAAGAACATGATCTATTTCTTCGGGCACGTCTTTATCAACGCGTCGATCTACATGGCCGTGATTGCGGTCTATGAAATCGTTCCCGAATACACCGGAAAACCGTGGAAGACGACACGCCCGTTTGCCTTGGCGTGGACTGCCATTTTGCTCTTCGTGATGGCGGTTTATCCTCACCACCTGTTACAGGATACCGTCATGCCAGCCTGGGCGTTGGTGATGGGACAAATCGTATCCTACCTATCCGGAATTCCCTTGCTGGTCGTCACCGCCTTCGCACTATGTGTATATCTTCGCGGTTCGAACATACGTTGGGATCTCGCATCAGCGCTGCTTGTGTTGGGCGTTGCAGGTTGGTCGGTCGGATCTGCACCTGCAATTATTGATGGAATGATCTCGGTCAACAAACTCATGCACAATACGCAATGGGTGCCCGGTCACTTCCACATCTATCTCATCCTCGGCGAAGTTGCGATGGCATTCGGCTTCATGGCTTGGCTCGTCAAGGACGCGCGCGCATCCGAGTTCACCGGTATAGATCGACTCGGATTGGGCATTTATCTCCTCGGAGGTACCGGGTTCACGCTGATGTTCCTGATCTCCGGTGCGCTTTCGGTGCCACGTCGCTGGGCCGTGCACGCGGAAGAATGGTTCCTGCAAGATCGGATAGCCACGGGCTTTGGTGCCTTGGTGGTGTTGGGCGCATTGATCTTTGTTGCTCTTTACGCGAAAGGCCTATCGGCAAGACGAGAGAGTTAAGAAGATGAAGGCTTTCTTCGCATCCATAGCGGCAGCGGTGTTCGGTGCGACGTTCCTCTGGAATGCGACGGATGGGCTTAGCGCCCTGACTACTGAGAGTGCTCGTCGCATTGCTGTTGTTCGTGACAATCCTTATGTGCCTGACGTGAGGTTAGAAACCATGTCAGGCGAGATGGAACGCTTGGGCGTTGACCGCAAACGTACAGTGGTTGCGGAATTTATTTACACGTCCTGCCCAACGATCTGCCGAACAGGCGGCAGCTATTTCGCACGCTTGCGCAATCAGATTGTTGCCGAGGGATTGGCCGATCAGGTTCGCCTAATATCGATTAGCTTTGATCCAGAAACAGATCGTCGTGCGGAGCTAACCCAATACGGGAACATCCATGACGCGGATGGTGCGATATGGACTGTGGCGCGCGCCCGGGCCACCGACTTACCTCGTCTCCTCGAAGCATTTGGTGTTGTTGTCATATCGGACGGTTTCGGCGGATTTGAACACAATACCGCTATGCACATTGTGAGCCCTGATGGGCGGTTGCGCTCGGTCGTCGACTTTGACGACGTGGCTGGAGCGTTGCGAGAAGCCAGAAAGACGCTGCAATGATGTGGCGCGTCACCATTGCTGCGTTGATCGTATTTGCATGCATTGCTTTTCGACACGTTTTGGAGCGCGATCCGGTCACGCACATACTGGTCCAACTGCCATTGCTGATCCTTTCTGGCGCATTGCTGGTGCCACCAAACACGGTACTCGCCTACTCGTGGAGCAAGGGTGGCTACGCACTTCTGATTATTGCCGTGACAGGTATTGCGTTCTGGATGCTTCCCCGCTCGATCGATTCAGCATTGTCATCGGATCTTGTTGAGGTTGCCAAATTTGTCTCCTTGCCACTGTTTATTGGCGTGCCTTTAAAGCTCGGTTGGGCAAGTGCTCACCCGATATTGCGTGGTTTCCTTAAAGCTGAGGCTCTTTCGATGTTGGGCGTTATGGCTTTTCTCTACACGCATGCCCCGGTTCGCATTTGCAATTCATACCTCGTCTCGGATCAGGAGCGACTGGGATACGGATTTCTGATCGTTATCTTCTTTGTCTCATTGCTCTGGGTCACCCCTTTGTTTGCGCCGAGAAATGCATTCCGAAACTCATCCGCTCGCACTTCGAGCGTGCCAGCATGACTCTCGAGGAAACCGTCAGACAATATGCGGATCTTGCGCACTCCAAAGTTCTTGATTTGAGAGACAACCCTCTCGGGTTCGGCATCGCGACCCTGATGGCAGGAGCCTACGTTGGCATCGGCATCATTCTGATATTTTCGGTTGGTCAGAATGCAGATCCTTCCTTTCGCAATCTTGTCATGGGCGCAAGTTTTGGAATTGCGCTAACGCTCGTGGTCTTTGCGGGTTCGGAGCTTTTTACCGGACACACAATGTACGGAACCTTCGGAAAACTCACCGGAACATGCCAGTCGGGCGACGTCCTTCTATTGTGGATCACGACTTGGATAGGCAATCTCGTCGGCGCAGTCTGCCTCTCTGCGCTCTTTGTTGCTGGCGGGGGTGGCGTAGTGTTGCACGATGGCGGGCAAGATCTGCTCCACGTCGTTGCAGCCAAAAAAATGTCGAGCACGCCGGTAGAATTGATAGCGCGTGGAATGCTGTGCAACTGGCTTGTTTGTCTGGGACTGTGGGCCGGCACACGGACAAGTAACGACACAGCCAGATGCATCATTATCTTCTGGTGTCTGTTTGCATTCATCGCCGCCGGCTTCGAGCACAGCGTCGCAAACATGACCGTTTTGTCCCTCGCACTCTTATCCGAACATTCGGGGAACGTAACGTTTCTCGGTGCAAGCCACAATCTTTTGTGGGTGACAATTGGCAACACCTTGTCCGGCGTGTTTGTGATGGGCGGCGGTTATTGGCTCGCTGCTGGTCGTCCGGTGAGCCCCTAAATCCTCAAACGGGGAGAAATGAAATGAGTCTGTTGCGATTTGTAGAACGTGCGTTCTTGTGGCCAGGCGATGTGGCGCGTCGATCGCTCGGGAGCACGATTGAAGAAAACAGCGGGATCATTCGCAACTGCCGCGCAGTGCATTAGCCCTCAGAGCTGACGCGACAAGGCTTGATATGACTCAGCAGGGAATGGCCGCACGAATAGTCCGAGCAGAAGACATGGCTCGGATGGTTAGGTTGATCGCGGTGCAGATTAAAGCGAGCAAAATCGAAGCAGACTTTAGCAAAAAATTGGTATGAACGTCTTCGTCATCGTTTCGACCACACCGGCACCCGAGGGCAGGAATGCGAACTCAGAGCACGGCTGGTCGGAACACTCGAAATCGATATCACCCAGTTTGGTTTTCAGCCGATCAGGATCATTCTTCCAGTTGTCGTAAAAATCTTCGAGAGTTTCGATCAAAGCATCCGATGCCAACGTTGACTGAATGCCAGTGCCCGAAGTCATCATGCCGTCAGCCGACTTCACAACTATCCCACCACCGAGATCGACCGGGGCGTTGTTCGCGAGACTTGGTCGCAACAAAGCGCATGTTGGCTCGTGTCACTGCTTCACATATTGCCACTGCATCCGTTGCGTCGCTCTTCTGACTTTTGACATACGACTTGACGTGCCGCGGGGGGAATAAGCACACGGTATGTCCTAGTGCCGTCAACTCGCGTGACCATTAGTGGGAGGCAGAACAGCCTTCAATACCGATTGGGCAGGCGGTAGCTTGGCAAAAAACTAGAACCTGGCGGCGCTTCAACTGCCGTCGAATGATCGGATCGTGATCGCAATCGACACCGTGAGCCCGAAAAACAGACTGGGCAGTGTCTAGCCCGACTGATGCAATCTCTTCCATGGTCTGCTCCTCATTCGATGGCGGCCCCAAAAGCAATCATCTTGGCACTAAGATGTCGGTGGGAGGCGCCATCCGCGGTATCGGAAGTCGACCTTCGAAATCACGATGCCTGACTTCGACGTTAAACCTCAGTCTGTCTCAAAGGCCATTACGGGACACACGCCACACTGAATCGGCTAACATGCGAGCCTTGGGGGCTGGCGGCGGCTGTTTTGCTGGAAGAGATTGAAACGTCAAAAAAGCGGACACTCAAGCAGTGCAAACTCACGTCAGCTTTTGAAATACGGGTTAGGTCAGTAGTTGGTTCGGAAGCGGTTATTCGACATTCGTCGCAATGGGCCAACAGCCGGATTTACATGCGCGCTTAACTAAGCTGCTACATGCTCAACACAGATGAGTTCGCTGTCGGACTTGGAGAGCCCCACATCGAGCAGCCCGCACCTGTGCAGTTCGCGTGTTGTCATGCCACCATCCTTTTGAAAATATCGGCAGGATTTACACTGACCGAACATCTGACCGCCGTTAGATTTGATGATTTCCATCAAAATGCGATCAAGAAAATCGGTGAGCTGGCCGGTATCCCTCCCCAACGCGGCCCTGAGTTCCTCTGCAAGCCTGAGCAGCGGATCGTCCATCAGTTTGCGCCGGCCGCTCTTTTCTAAATCAACATGAACGGACCTTTTGTCGGTCTCGCTTGGACGACGCGCGACATAACCCTTTCGTTCAAGCGCAATTATGGTCTGTGACATCGTTCCGCGCGTGGTCGCAAGGTATTTGGTCATCGTCATTGGCGTGCGCGAAAACCGGTTGGCCCGTGACAGATACCGCAGAACCGCCCATTGCGCTGGATAGAGGTCACCAATCTGCTCCTCGGTTCGCGATAACCGGCCAATCCTCTCCAACAAACATGCTGCAAGAACGGCATCATCTTCGATCGTGTTTTTAGACATTTTGTATCGAGTCGATATTAGTTGTTGACACAGATGCATTCGTCTCATAGCCACTTATGCATCGACTCGATACATAAATCAACCGCGAGGAGTATGAGCCATGAACTTGAGTACCCACATCCTTACCGGCATAGCCGCGCTGGCGCTTTCAACAGGGTCTACGAACGCAGCTGATGTCATCTCTCAGTCCTCGGTACCGGACAAACCGAGCTTTGACATCCAGAATGCGTCTATCGAGCGTTCCGGCCAAAATCTTGTCTTCCGGGTCAATGTTGCCGACAAGGCCGGGGCCGATACGCCAAACGCTATTGGCAAGATGCAAGGATCAACCGTTTACTCGTATGTGTGGCCAACGAGTTTTAATCCGTCAGCTATTGGGTTCAGCCCAAAAACAGGCATCCTGGCTTTCGCCGTCACGTCGCACCCCGATTTCGATGACACACCGCTTTTTGACGAAGATGCCGATGGCGATCCGGGCAATGACGGTCGCAAGTGGCATAGCCATTGGGTTGTGCTGACCAAAACAGATCAATGCGGTCCGTCGGGACTTAAGGTCCGTGATATCAAGAAGGGCGAAACCTTTGATATGCCGAAAACGTGGCCGAACCTGCCAATATTCATCGACAGCCCGGGCTGGCATCCGAAGTTTACAAACACCTCTGTCGAGGTACGCGTGCCGTTCGACAAAACAGTCAAGCTCAATGGCGTTTCTTTCGATGGCGTGACTTCTGCGTTGCGTGTCACGCCAACGCTCACGTCCCCCTCCTGTGCGTTAGCGCGGTTTATGACGTCGCATCCGGTGACCTTAGTCTGCCTGGCAAAGTCCAGTAGTCTTAGTAACTCCAAAAAAATGCGCGAGCCCAGATGTGGCTCGCGCACTATGAGTGTTAGTTCAATGACCAACCAGTCAACGACCTGGTTTTCGAGACTCCAGATGGAAGCACTGGAAACTGGCTATCAGTTCACGATTCAACTCGCACATATGACGGTAAAGCTCACCCAACCGTCCGGCGACATACGTCAAACATTGAGTGGGACCTACGATTGGAAAGCGAAAGCAGCAATCGCGGCATCACATATCGTGGCTTTTATTTCGCGACGATCGCTCAGAAACACAATTGTTGGAGATAGGATAAATGATTGAAAAACAAATGGCCATCCAGGCGCCAGAGCTATCAGTTGCCAAGTGGTTCAATGTCGACGCCCCGTTGAGCCTTGAGCAGTTACACGGCCGTCCGGTCTTCATTCACGCCTTTCAAATGCTGTGTCCGGGTTGCGTCTCCCACGCTATTCCGCAGACACAGAAAGTCTATGAGATGTTCGCAAAAACCGATCTTGCAGTGATTGGTTTGCACACCGTCTTCGAGCATCACGACGCCATGACGCCGGTGTCTCTTGAAGCATTCATTCACGAATACCGTCTAACTTTCCCCATTGGTGTTGATACGTCTGGGACCGGACATCTGCCCGTATCCATGGAGCGTTATGGCATGTGCGGCACGCCAACTACAGTGCTCATTGATCGCGACGGGATCTTGGTGAGCCACAAATTCGGACGCATCGATGATCTGTCGCTAGGCGTTATGATTGCATCGCTCCTTGCTCGCCAGACAACACCCGCCGGTACTGACACGGGCAGCCCGCAAACAGACAACGCCGTTGATGCCGTCGAATGCGGTCCCGACGCTTGCCCCGCCACGTAGCTAAATTCAAACAACAAAATCTGCGACTGAGCCATGGATGCAATAATCACAACACTCTATGCCGGACGCCCGGACCCAATTGGCACACGCGGTAAATTCAGTGCCATAAACAAATCGTCCGTTTCGCCGCCGTGGAGGATTGCGCGAACCGGGTTGGCACAAGATGAGCAGGCCGATGCTCGCAACCACGGCGGCGTGGAAAAAGCCCTTCATCACTATCCATTTGATCATTATTCAACCTGGGCAACCGAACTTCCCGGTTGTGCCAACCGATTTAGAGAAGCGCCGGCATTTGGTGAAAATATATCGACTCGCGGTATTACAGAAGTCGATGTTTGCGTTGGAGATATCCTGCAAGTCGGTCAAGTGACCTTGCAGGTTTCGCAAGGCCGTCAACCATGTTGGAAGCTCAACGAGGTCTTTGGCACAAAAGATTTTGCCCGGCGCGTTCAATCAAGCGGTCGCACAGGTTGGTACTATAGGGTGCTTGAAACCGGACGCATACGTCAGGGAGACGTTCTGCGCTTCATTCACCGGCCACAACCCGACTGGCCACTCTCAAGGCTCAACGAATTGTTGTTTCACCGGACAGATTGCTATGACGAGTTGGAATTCTTGAGCACAGTCGCCGAACTTGCCGACGGCTGGCGGCGGTTGGCCGCCCGCCGCGTTGCCAACCGGAGGGTCGAAGACTGGTCCGCCCGGCTCGATGGCAGGATGCAGGATGAATGACCAAGAGACCTGCGTCGCGTGAGACGGCCGAGAGACATGTGAAGGACATCCGTCGCAAAACACGCAAGCGGTACCAATCTGAAGAGAAAATACGGATTATACTCTCCGGGCTGCGCGGCAACGTTACGACTGATCAAAAGCAAAATAACAGGCTCTTACGTCATCAGTTCGCGAGCAACCCGAGATGCATCCTAAACGATACCCGTTCTGACGCCGTTGCCTTGGATCCGATCAAGCAACGCCATATAGCCAGGGCGCGTTTAGATGGTGCCAGCATCCCGATTCACTGAAGATCCGATGGATGACAATTGGCAAGGTTCGTGGCCCCACGAAAACCCAAGCATGGGACCGCAGATCGTGCACAGCAGCTCGATTGCAGTATTCTTAGTTGTCCAAGAATTCTGCAATTGCAGCACCTGCTTGCGAGATTGAAAATACACCATCCAGATGGCCCCGTGTTCCTTGCAGCTCGACAATGTTCACTCTAGTTCCATCGGATTTGATAATTGAAGCGGTTTCGCGCACATCATCACCCGGAAAGATCAAATCTTCGTTGGTGTGGACCATTAGAACGGGTGCATTAATTGCCAAAAGCCCCTCATAGACGGTCTTGCCGTGACCTGCATAGAAGAGCTGAGCCGCCTTTGCCAGATAAAGAAAGTGATTAGCATCCGAAGTCACAGCTCGGTCAGAGGCAATCGCATCCAAGGTTGCTTCGATCTTGAAAAGGTTGTCGAAGCTTTTGGCAGGATCTCCGCTATCTTTGGCCCATGAACGACCGAAGCTTCCGTTCGACCATTCGGGGTTCTGGGCATGAAGAGTGACAATTTTCAAGGCGGTCGCAAGCCCTTTCAGTGGCGGTGGTCCGTCATAGTAATTGCCTTCATTCCAGTTTGGGTCGAGCTTAATTGGAGCCGCCCAAATGTTTAGCCATGCAATGAGATCTCCTGTGGCCCAACCTGAACCGATGACGGGAATGACGCGCTTAACGCGATCAGGATAAGCAGCCGCCCATTCGTAGGTCTGCAAAGCACCCATTGATGCGCCCGTCACTGCATGCAGCTTCTTGATCCCGAGACTGTCTAACAATGTCTTTTGAACATTGACGAAGTCGCGAATTGTCACGATTGGAAAGGACATGCCGTAGGGTTTTCCTGTGTCAGGATTTATGCTCGCTGGCCCCGTCGTCGTAACCTTTGGATTCCCGACTCCCAAGTTCACCAATGTGTCGACCGATATGACGTAGTACTTGTCTGTATCGATCGGCTTGCCGGATCCGATGATCTTGTTCCAATATCCCGGCGCCTTATCGTTCGCGGAGTATTTGCCCGCAGCATGACTATTGCCTGAGAAATAGTGACAGATGAGAATCACATTACTCTTGCTCTCATTGAGCCGACCGTAGGCCTCCCACCCAACTTGGACGTTCTTGATTTCATTCCCACCGAAAGTCTGGAAGCTTGGAATCTCAAAGACCTGCTTTTCCACCAATGGCTCGTAGGCTTGGGCGCTTGCAACAGTGATTGCAACTAGGGCGGTAACCCCCGCCGCGAGCTTGATCGCAAATCTGAACATTTTTCTCTCTCGGTTTGAACTTGGGAGATAAGGGTCTCGGCTTCATCGGCGGCATACGCAGCTAGGCTTCCTGCTTTGTCCGTTTCCGCTCGTTTGTTCTTGGTGAACCCTTAAATATTAGAGGACAAATACCACCAATGCCCCTCGTTGTATTGCGTGCAAGTTAGGACGACCAGCTTCTCCGGCTTGCTCTAGCAAGGCTCACACGACGTTGATGCTGCATGTCTCACAAGGAGACGCGTTAATTGTCTGCCACCTCATCTGTCACAAATTATGAGACGACGGACCCGCGGTAAATTCAAGTGGAACGAGTCGCGCGGTTAAGCGGCCAACTTGGTGCCGACCAAACAAATGTTGCCGCGGTCAGTTTGTGGCTCACCGCCATCCACGATATCGGCAAAGCATCAGCAGCGTTTCAAACGAGGGATAAAAGCGTATGGCCCAACGATCGACGGCCGACTTACCGCCCGATAACACGGCGTTATTCTACGCCGTCCGGGATACTCACCGACCTTCACTGAGATCTGGGAAAAGTGGCTGGGGCGCCAGGATTCGAACCTGGGAATGTCGCTACCAAAAAGCGATGCCTTACCACTTGGCCACGCCCCAACAGGCAGGCGGTCTGATAGCGTTTAAACCGTCAGTTATCAAGTTATATATTCGGCGCAAGGCGCGTGAACGGATCGAGAACTGGGGAAACCGCCGCCGCGGCACCGCGCCTGAGCACAGCCAAAACATTCGGCTGGCCGAGTTTGTGCCACCATCCGCTTGCTCCGGTGATGAGTGAAAGCTATAAAACTAAGCTCTAAACGCCGCGAATTCGACTTCGCACACGGCAAAGAGGCCAGTCAGCGGGCATTCACGCGCACTTGCTACCGGAGCAAGAGGTCGGGCCTTCGCCCCCCCTCCGGCCGAGATCAACAGCATAAAACCATTGCTTGGCGATATTCTGGCGAATATCCACGCCCTAACATCTCCCGAAAAGAACAGTCCCGAGGCACCGCCGGCATGACCCAAGACACGCTTAAGTTCAAAAAAACGATGGCCTTCGATTATGGCGAACCGGCAGGGATGGCGCCAGGCGTTGTGCGGCTTGTGGCAAACAATCCAGGTTCCTTCACGTTCAAAGGTACCAACACCTATCTCGTCGGCTCATCTGCACTGGCAGTTGTTGATCCAGGACCCCACGACGACGCACATCTTGCAGCAATCCTAGAAACTGCAAACGGCCGACCTATCACACACATCTTCATAACCCACCGTCATCGTGACCACGTCGATGGCTGCCCCGCATTGGTGGCGGCAACAGGAGCCAAGACACTGGCAGCCCCGCGGTCTCCACCTTCCGCTCGGCAGACGAAAGACGTGTCGCCGACCGGCAAGGAATTCGTCGCCTTCGATTTTGAACCCGATGTGAATCTATCTGACAGCCAAGTCATTTCGGGCGGGGACTGGGCGCTTGAAGCGATCACGACGCCCGGACACGCGCCAGATCACCTGTGTTTCGCGCTTGAGGGCCGTGACGTCATCTTCTGCGGCGACCACATCATGGCTTGGAACACGACAGTGGTCGCGCCTCCCCAGGGCAACATGGCCGACTACATGGCCTCACTACAGCGGTTGCAACGCCGCACGGAAGAACTCTACCTGCCCGGCCATGGCGGACGCATTGAGAAGGGTCGGCGCACCACGAAAGCTTACCTCCTCCACCGCAAATGGCGCGAGCAGGCCATATTATCGGCCATACGCTCAGGCCCAACGACAGTGCGCAAAATTGTCAGCCAAATCTACAAGGGCCTCGACGAAAGCCTTGTGACCGCCGCTGCACTGTCAGTCCAGGCACACGTCGAACACCTTATTGAAAAAAGCCTTGTGGTTGGTGAACGGAACGACGTCGCTTTCGACGACGTTTTGACCGCCGCCGACTTTTCCTCTTCTTCTTGACCTTCCGTTTGACAACGGGTTTCGGAGCTACCTTTTTCTCTTTCGGCGGCACCGTCACAGTCGCTTCAAGACGCGCGACGATCTCTTTCAAGACGCGCCGAACACGTTCAGCGTTGCGCCCGAAATCGTGTTCGCCATAA
>JAJFHI010000324.1 GCA_021775715.1 Hyphomicrobiaceae bacterium
CTGCTGTTGTCACTATGGGTGTTCGCACGCCAGCAGCGCATCAACCGATGGCAACTGCGGCTACACCGCGAAGACCATATCATCACTTGGTCCGGACACTGCCTCACCCTGCTTGCTGAGATTGAAGAACGCGTCAACGCCCACCAATCAACGCAAGAGGCCCCGTTCGCATATGATGAATTCGTGCGTGTTCGTAGCCGCCTGTCAGCATTGATCGACGAGGGTCGGCTTTACTTTCCAAACATGCAGGACCCGACAAAGGGTGCTAACAAAGACGCAGCCTATCAAGGTCACCGGCAAATGATCCTGAACACACTCGTGCATGTCTATGATGGACTAAAGATCATTGCCGACGGCAATAACGCTGCCGACCGCCAACAGCACATCGCCGAACTCAACAGGCTGCGGCGCAAATTTGTGTCCGAAGCCCAAGGTGCAATTGACCCACGTACATTCAACAAGGTGCGGGCTTGAGGGACGGTCGGGGGTGCGAACTTTCTCAGTCAACCCTGGCGGCGGCGATCCATTCTTCTAACTTTTCAGCAATCACTTGCGCATCCCCAGCCAAATCAAGCATCTTCATGCGACTGCGCTCTCCAGATGCAATCTTGATGTCAGATTTTCGAATGCCGATTGACTTGGCAACGTAGGCAATCAGTGCCGTATTCGCCGCACCGTCAACGGGTGGTGCCGCCACGCGCAATTGCAATGCCGGGCGCGCGTCCGCATCGAGTACGATCCCGTCTATCCCGTTGCGCTGTCCACGAGGTGTCAGCCGCACGACAAGGCGAACGCCGCTGTTTGTCGCCTTGAAGGGCCGATCCACCATCACATCGTGACTCCTACCAGCCTCACACCAGATGATCATCTGGTGAGACCGCCCACGAAAACCGTCGATAGGCAACGCGTGTGGGCACATTTCAAGACCCGTTGAATGGAGAAACATTTCCCGGTCAGCCGTTATTCCTTGACAAACAAGCGCACAAATTTTCCGGTCAGCATCTGACCTTCAAAATATCTTGATACCTTCGGCAGGTGGGCATCGAAACTCACCGGGTCGATGGTGTTGCCGAACGCCCTATCTACAACATCGAGTTTTTCGACGACCTTCATCTCCGCCGAAAGTTCGAACCGGAATTCTCCCTCCTTCGGAATAACCCGGTCTTCGCTGTAGCTTCGCGGATAAAAAATCACCGTACCCGAATACCCGCTGCGTCCCGCAATCATCAGTGGCGCAAAAGCGAATTTTGGCCGTGGCCGGGCGCGGATCGTGTTGCCGTCGGTTTCGGGAGCAGTCGAGAAATACCCCTGGTCTGCGATGTAGGTCGCATAGAACGTGCGCTCAAGGCTGGTGCCCGTATTGCGGACTTTCAACTTGAGTGATGAAACCAACCCGTCCCGCGCGCCGCTGTTTGCAATGGTCACGGGTACAACGAGGACCTCGAAGCTGCCATCTCCATCACGCGTATAAGAGATCGTGTCCGGTACGAAGACGTGTAGGTTTGCCTGCTTAATGACTGTCTGGTAGAGGCTGAACGTCGACATCACCACTGCAACCACGGAGAAGACCCCTGTGAGGGTCGCACCCGCACCGCGGAACGATCGCCAGGCAGTTCGCTTGCGGTCCGCGCTGCGATCGTTCTCGTTGTGCCCTGTTTCATGCATACGGCCGCCCCCCCATTTTTCTGTCAATATATCTAACGGAAATTCAGGCAACCACGAAGCCACTTTGCGGTAATAGTTTGAAATTGCAGGTGTAGATGTCCAATCATTCACTGCTCGACGGTGATGATGAGCCAAAAATTGTCCGTCGTCATGCAATCGCAAAGGCTTAAAGTAGATATGATCCGCCACTCTGATCCACTCGATAATTTATTGTTTGGATGAACCTACTTTAGGACGACGGAGGTATGCCGACTGGATTGCCTTGGTGCTGCTCATTGGAGGCATGCGTATCCAAGAGTTCAACTACTTCATAAACCTTCCCGCCTGTGGTCTTGGCGAAGAGCACGTACTCGACGTCGTAGGAGTTTCCACGACGACTCATCGCATGCAGGTTCAACCGGACGACGCTGGCGGCCTCGTCCCCGATTTCATCCAGTATCTCGGCTTTTATCGAGCCCGGCTCGTAGAACTTGGTGAAGACAGCGGAGTTGAACGCCAACACCGCTTCCTTACCGACGTGAGGGCCAGCGATATTGGGGGCAAGAGAGTGGTTGAGCCTCCAAGTGATATCGTCGGTGTACATTTTGGCTAGGGCATCGCAATCACCAAACGCGTCAACGATCCGTCGGGCTGGGGTTGGTTTGTTGCTCATGATGTTCCTTCATAGTCGGCCCAATCCGGTGGCAGGCATTTGCCAAGTAGTGGGCGTTGCTTCAAATGCGGGAGGACATGCAGTTCAAGCACCATACAATCTTCTCCCACCGCATGGAAGCCGCTACACTTCTCCTTATGATCCAGAACCGATCATGTGAGAACGCATTCGGAAGTCAGCAGATTGAGCAATCGGGGGTCCTTAGTCGAAGTGCTGATTCCAACCCATAGTTCATAGAACGATATGGCCTATCCAGCTTGATCAAACTAATGTTGAAGTCGAACCATTCTTTTCTTTGCAGTTTTATCGAAACGCCAACAGTTTACCGGTGCTCAGACAATGACCTTGGAAGCCGACAAAAACCTGTTCACTCAAATCCGAAACCAGATCGCAAACCCGAACGCAGTGTTTGTTCATACGCTCGATGAGCAATCTTTTACCTATTCGGAAATGGTCGATCGATCCGCCCAGTTTGCAAATGCTCTTTCTGAATTTGGCGTTGTCAAAGGTGACCGTGTCGCGGCGCAGGTTGAGAAAAGTGTCGAGGCGGTCTGGTTATATCTCGCCTGTCTTCGTGTTGGCGCGGTTTTCCTACCGTTAAACCCCGGATACACCGACACTGAACTTGAATACTTTGTTTCCGACGCAGAACCGCGTGTGTTTGTCTGTCGGCCAGAACGTTACATGGCAATCCAGGATCTCGCGAAAAAGAGCGGTGTCGCGCACGTTGAAACTCTCGGTGACAATCGAACGGGGAGTTTGTTCGAGAAAGCGAGCGTTTGTTCGAATAAGTTTGCCGACGTGGCCTGCGAAGCATCCGATTTAGCCGCCATCCTCTACACGTCTGGCACGACTGGGCAGCCGAAAGGCGCGATGCTCACCCACGGCAATTTGTCGTCAAATTCCGAGGCGCTCGTTGCCGACTGGAGGTTTTCCTCTGAAGACGTACTGCTCCATGCCCTTCCCATTTTCCATACACACGGTTTGTTTGTTGCAACAAACGTCACGCTCTTATCCGGCGCTTCGATGCTTTTTCATCCAGGCTTTGACCTAACCGCTATCCTGGCCGCATTGCCAACGGTTACGGCGATGATGGGAGTGCCAACATTTTATATTCGGTTACTGTCGAGCGATGCACTGACAAAAAAGCTGGTCCAACATATGCGACTTTTCATTTCCGGTTCAGCACCGCTCTCACCTGAGATCCACAAAGAGTTCGAGCAGCGTACCGGCCACGCAATTTTGGAACGTTACGGAATGACTGAAACGAATATGAACACGTCAAACCCTTACGACGGCGAACGTCGCCCTGGCACAGTCGGCATGCCGTTGCGAGGCGTTGAAATCCGTATTGCGGACCCGAAAACTGGAGAACCACTGTCTGATGGAGAAGTCGGTAGCATCGAAATTCGTGGACCAAACGTATTCAAGGGATACTGGCGCAAGCCTGAAAAAACGGCGGCCGAATTCCGCGATGATGGCTACTTTATCTCGGGTGATTTGGGATTTGTCGACAACCAAGGATATCTCAATATTTCAGGGCGCGGTAAAGACCTGATTATCTCTGGGGGATTCAATGTTTATCCGGCGGAGGTTGAGAACGCACTTGACGCAATTGAAGGGATCAAAGAAAGCGCGGTTATTGGCGTTCCACATCCCGATTTCGGAGAAGGCGTGACCGCAGTTGTGGTCACGACCCACAAAAATACGCCCAGTGTGGAAGACATCAAAGCTACACTTGGCAAAGAGTTGGCCGGGTACAAGTTGCCAAAGACTGTTTTCTACATTGACGCTCTGCCCCGGAACAAAATGGGCAAAGTGCAGAAGAACGTACTACGTGATCGTCACCAATCGACCTACAGTAAATAACCGGAGTGGGTGCGGGCTCAGATCGCGTGCAGACATTTCGTCAGTTGATCTGCCCCTCGTCGATTTGTCCGTTTTGAATGTTAGTTCATTGTCGGCTTGACCCGCTCTCCAGCCTCGGAGGCTCCCCCCTCAACTTATCAAACCAACGCGTCTTCGCGCCGCATCATCTTTTAGGGAGAAGTCGAGACCAGCTTGATCTTCCGCGTCGGCGGTACAAAGCCAAGCCACAGCCTCGGCTGCCCACTCAGGGGATATGTGATCCGAAAAATCGAGCTGGCTTATCGGATTAATTCCAGATGCTTTGATCGACACCTGCATTTCGGTTGCGACCGTACCTGGGCGAATTCCAACAACCCGAATTCCTTTGTCCCGATATTCCTTGTCAGCGCATTGCGTCAACAACGCTACGGCAGCCTTAGCCGCGCAGTAGTGACTCCAACCTTCTAAAGCATTCGCGGCGGCTCCCGAACTGAAGTTCACGATAACACCAGAGCCCTGGCGTTCCATCACCGGAATTGCGGCACGCAGCCCGTAGTAGACTCCTTTAAGGTTCACATCCACCGTGGTTGCCCATTGTTCCGGATCAGAGTCAGCCAACCGCGATATCGGATCTATAACACCTGCGTTGTTGACCAGAATATCGAGGCTTCCAAAAGTTGCTGTACACTTTTCTACAGCCGCTGCGACCTCAGCATAACTGCTCACATCACATGCGATAGCTTGTGCTTGCCCACCGTCCTGCACAATTTCATCAGCGATACGCGAGATCTCACCTTCGGACCGCGCGGCAAGAACAACACGGACACCATACTTGGCGAATTTCCGAGCTATCGCCTCTCCGATCCCCCGGCTCGCACCTGTGATGAGTGCGCTTCGCCCGCTTAGTTCTCTCATTTTCGTGCTCCACGTGTAATACTGATCAACCCGGCAATCTTCTGAATTGCGCTAACTTGGCAATGTTTGCTTTGCGGTCATGAGGCCAACGATTTTGTCTTCTTAGTCATGGTCCGCATGTCTCAGATCCCAGTTTTTTGGCGAGTTAAAAGGCGACTTGATCACCGCCTTTAAGGCCGAGCATGGCACGCGCGTCGTCGGGATTGGCAACGTCAAGCGAGAGGCCTTCTATGACTTTGCGTATTTTTGTAACCTGGTCGGCGTTGGATTTGGCAAGCTCGCCCGGTGCAATCCATAAAGAATCTTCAAGGCCGACTCGGACATTGCTCCCTTGTGCCAACCCCATCGAGGCCAACGGCATTTGATTGCGCCCGGCTCCCAGGATCGACCATTGATAATCATTGCCAAATAGCCGGTCGGCGGTGCGCTTCATATGCATCAGGTCTTCTGGATGCCCGCCAATTCCACCCAGTAAGCCGAAAACCGATTGAATAAAAAATGGGGTTTTAGCCAGACCACGGTCAACAAAATGCGCTAGATTATAAAGGTGGGAAATATCGTAACATTCAAACTCAAAGCGCGTTCCATTTTCATTGCCGATTCGCAAAATCGTTTCGATATCCTTGAATGTGTTTTTGAATACAAGGTCACGCGATTTTTCAAGATGTTCACGCTCCCACTCATGGGTAAATTCTTTGAACCGGTCGAGCATTGGATAGAGACCGAAATTCATTGACCCCATATTGAGTGATGCCACTTCCGGCTTAAAGGTTGTGGCAGGTCTCATTCTTTCTTCCACCGTCATATGTGGACTGCCGCCGGTGGTGATGTTAATCGCTGCGTTAGTGGATTGTTTAATACGTGGCAGGAATTGCTCGAACACTGCAGGATCTTGAGTGGGTCGGCCCGTCTCTGGGTCACGGGCGTGCAAATGTAGTATCGAGGCACCGGCTTCGGCCGCTGCAAC
>JAJFHI010000325.1 GCA_021775715.1 Hyphomicrobiaceae bacterium
TTGCATTCCCCGACACACTGGTCGGCACCGATAGCCACACGACAATGGTCAACGGCCTTGCTGTATTGGGCTGGGGAGTCGGCGGCATCGAGGCGGAAGCGGCGATGCTCGGCCAGGCGATCTCCATGCTGCTGCCAGAAGTCATCGGCTTCAAGCTGACCGGCAAGCTTGTCGAGGGGGTGACTGCAACAGACCTCGTTCTCACCGTCACGCAAATGCTGCGCAAACGTGGCGTCGTTTCGAAGTTTGTTGAATTCTATGGGCCCGGCCTCGACAACATGACACTTGCCGACCGTGCAACGATTGCCAACATGTCCCCTGAATACGGCGCCACGTGTGGCTTTTTCCCGGTCGATGGTGAAACCATCAATTACCTGACAATGACGGGGCGCGAAAAAGACCGCATCGCGCTGGTCGAAGAATACTCCAAAGCGCAAGGCCTGTTCCGTACTTCTGATTCGGCCGACCCTGTCTTCACCGACACTATGGAACTGGACATGGGCGAAGTCGTGCCATCGATGGCCGGACCAAAACGCCCAGAAGGCCGCATCGCTCTAACAGGCATCGCGGCCGGCTTCGCTGAATCCATGGAAAAGGAGTTTAAGAAGCCAGCTGGCGAACTCAACAAGCGCGTGCCTGTTGACGGCGAAGACTTCGACTTTGGCCACGGCGATGTTGCTATTGCTGCTATCACAAGCTGCACCAACACATCGAACCCATCTGTGCTGATTGCAGCAGGCCTATTGGCACGCAACGCGGTCGAAAAAGGCCTGACCTCGGCACCGGGCGTGAAAACATCGCTAGCTCCAGGATCGCAGGTCGTTGCGGCTTACCTTGAGAAAGCTGGTCTGCAGACTTACCTCGACAAAATCGGCTTCAATCTTGTCGGCTTTGGATGCACGACATGCATCGGTAACTCGGGGCCGCTGCGTCCACCAATATCGAAAGCCATCAACGACAACGGTTTGATTGCTGCGGCTGTTTTGTCCGGCAACCGGAACTTTGAAGGCCGCGTCAGCCCGGACGTGCAGGCCAACTATCTAGCCTCGCCGCCGCTCGTCGTCGCTTACGCTCTTGCTGGCACCGTCCAGAAAGACCTTACAACAGAGCCGCTCGGCAACGACAAGGACGGCAATCCGGTCATGCTGAAGGATATCTGGCCGACCTCTCAGGAAATCCAGAAATTCATCCTGGAAAACGTCACTCGTGAGATGTTCGAAGAGAAATATTCGGACGTGTTCAAAGGCGATGAGAAGTGGCAAGCCATTAAGACCAGCACAGGCCAAACCTATAGCTGGGACAACACATCGACTTACGTGCAAAACCCGCCCTACTTCGATGGCATCACAAAGACACCAAAACCGCTGACCGACATCGAAAACGCACGTATTCTGGGTCTATTTGGCGACAAAATCACAACCGACCACATCTCTCCAGCGGGCTCCATCAAGAAGGACAGCCCAGCAGGGGCCTACCTGTTGAGCAACAATGTAACGCCTGCCAACTTCAACCAGTACGGCACACGCCGCGGCAGCCACGACGTTATGATGCGCGGCACGTTTGCCAACATTCGCATCAAGAACCAAATGGTGAAAGACGCCGACGGCAACGTCAAAGAAGGCGGCTTGACGCTCTATCAACCTGAAGGCATTGAAACCTCCATCTTCGAAGCAGCCATGAAGTACCGCGACGAAGGCACACCGTTGATCGTATTGGCCGGTATCGAATACGGCAACGGCTCATCACGTGACTGGGCCGCGAAAGGCACCAACCTGCTCGGCGTCAAAGCTGTAATCTCGCAGTCATTCGAACGTATCCACCGCTCGAACCTCGTCGGTATGGGCATCGTACCGTTCATCTTCGACAACGACGCATCCTGGCAGTCGCTGGGCCTTGATGGTTCTGAAACGATCACCATTAATGGCATTGCCGATATCAAACCGCACCAGAAGATGACCGCTGCAGTGACACGTTCGAACGGCGAGAAGCTGGACGTTCCAATCATCTGCCGTATCGATACCCTGGACGAGATCGAATATCTCAAGAACGGCGGCATTCTTCACTACGTGCTGCGTAACCTTGCACAGGCAGCTTAAGTCACAGCCGATCACAATCGGGTCAGGCAGCACAATGGTGACCCGGTTGTGCAAACCTCAAGCAGGCCAACGCAGCGAGAAATTTCGTTCGCCTAGACGCCGCAAAGGCATGTTTTATAGGATTTTTAAAGCAGGGGTGCCTACATTGGATGCTCCTGCTTTACTCTGCCAACCGCTTATTTTTCCTAGTTCAAATTTTAGAACGTCAAGCATTCGTGACTCGCTATTGCGTTATGATTTGGAGATATTGTGCACGGTAACACCGGGATACCGTTTCCAACTGACATATGAGGTTTTCAAACGAAATGGTTAAACGTTTCGGCATTTTCTTGAGTTCTTTGACGCTCGTCTGCGCCGTGACCGCATCAAATGCGATTGCCCAGTCGACCTCAAAGTCCATCTCTGCAGTTGTGGAGTTGTTCACCAGCCAGGGCTGTTCGTCATGCCCGCCTGCTGATCGCTTGTTCAAAACTTACGTTGACCGTCCCGATGTTCTGGCGCTTACGTTTCCTGTCGATTACTGGGATTATCTTGGGTGGAAAGACACGTTCGCGTCACCACAGTACTCCAGCCGCCAGCGCAAATACGCCACGACGCGTGGTGACGGCGCTGTCTATACTCCGCAGGCCGTCGTAAACGGTTCAACACACATGAATGGCGCCAATGCTGGAGCGATCAATGGCACAATCGAAAAGTCAGCAGCTGGAAATCTGATCGTCCCACTGGAGATCAGCCGTGATGGCCAAACGCTTACCATTTCAACCGGCGCCGTTGCCAAAGAAGTCGGCAGAGGCACATGCACAGTTTGGCTGGCGATGGTGCAAAAGCACGGCGTCGTACCAATCCGCCGCGGCGAAAACGGCGGACGCGAGTTGTCCTACTACAACATCGTCCGTCGCTTGACGCCGATTGGAATGTGGGAAGGCCAAGCCCATAAGTTCGAGGTTGCAGAAGGCGCCGTCGACGTGCCCGAGACCGGTGGTTATGCGGTGCTCGTTCAACGCGGCACGAACGGTCCAATCATCGGCGCGGCATGGCTTGGCACTGCCGCACCCGCTATCCACTAGGACCAAGAAGCACACCCAATTAGTTGCAGCGAGCGCGGCACGCCTATACGGCAAAGCCGCGTTTCTTCATGAGGCTTTCGATTTCTGGACCACGGCCGCGAAATCCCCGGTAGGCCTCTTCTGGATCGCGTTTGTTGCCGACAGCATAGATGTTGGTCTTAAGTCGCTTGGCCGTCTCCGCATCATAGATGTCACCGGCTTCTTCGAACGCCCCGAATGCATCGGCATCCATCACCTCCGACCAGAGATAGCTGTAGTAACCAGCAGCATATCCGCCTGTTATATGCATGAAGTGCGGCAAACGATGGCGCATGATGATCTCTTTCGGCATGCCAATTTTCTCAAGCGTTGCCGTCTCAAACGCTTCCACGTCCTCGATTGCCTTATCGGCCGGATGTGCGTGCAGCGCCATATCGACCAACGCTGACGCCGTATACTCGACCGTCGAAAAGCCTTGGTTGAAATTACGCGCGGCCTGCAAACGCTTCAACAGGTCAGCCGGCATCGGCTCGCCGGTTTTGTGGTGTCGTGCGAAACGTTCTAACGCCTTGGGATGGCGCATCCAGTGTTCGAACAGCTGCGACGGCAGCTCGACAAAATCGCGCGTAACATTGGTGCCCGACAGCGAGCCGTAGGTGACGTCTGACAACATACCGTGCAGGCCGTGACCAAATTCGTGGAACAGCGTCTCTGCATCGTCGAACGAGATTAGGACGTCTTCGCCGGGCGCGACGGCTGCAAAGTTCATGACATTGACAATGACCGGCCGAACCTCACCGTGAAGTTTGCGTTGACCTCTAAAGCCGCTCATCCAGGCGCCGGACCGCTTCGAGGATCTTGCAAAATAATCGCCGATGAACACGGCAACATGCTTTCCGTCCCCATCGCGAACATCAAATACGCGGCAGTCCTTGTGATACTTTGGTGCCGTCTCAACCGGCGTAAACGTCAGTCCGAACAATTTGTTAGCGGTCTCAAAGGCTGCGTTGATGACGTTTTCCAACGACAGGTAGGGACTAAGCTCAGCCTCATCCAAATCATACTGTGCCTTGCGCTGCTTTTCAGAATAGTAGCGCCAGTCCCATGGTGCGATCTCAGCGTTTTCACCTTCCGACTTGGCCAATGCCGCCAATGCATCGCGCTCTTCAGCGACTTGTGCAACAGCGGGTTCCCAGACCTTTAGCAGCAGATCGTTCACGGCATCAGGGGTCTTCGCCATCGTTTCCTGCAACGTGTAATCAGCGTAGGTGTCAAAGCCCATCAGCTTCGCCATCTCAGCCCGCAACGCCACAATTTCTACCAACAGTCCACGGTTGTCAGTATCACCGGGCTTTGCACCCCGCGCGCCCCATGCTTCGAAGGCCTCTTCGCGCAGATCACGGCGTGCCGAGAACGTCAGAAAGCCTTCAACACTTGACCTTGCCAGTGTAATGACGTGCTTGCCTTCTAATCCCATGTCTGTGGCAGCTTTCGCCGCCGCTTCACGCAGACTATCGCTGAGTCCGGCCAACTCCTCCTCGCCATCAAGCACCATGTGCCAAGCTTGTTCATCAGCCAAAACATTTTGATTGAACCTAGTCGATAGTGTTGCCAACTGCTGTTGGATCTCCGAGACCCGCGCCCGGGCTGCATCATTCAACTCGGCTCCGGCGCGCTTAAACCAGCTCTGATAGCGGTCCAGCATTCGGGCTTGTTCTTCACTCAGACCAAGCTCTGCCATCCGGCCATGCAGATATTTGATGCGGGCAAACAACGTCTGGTCGAGGAAGATAGCGCTGGAATGAGCGGCCAGTTTCGGTGCCATATCCCGCTCGATTTCCTGCAGGGCATCGTTTGTGTGGGCACCGGACAAATTGAAGAACACTTTTGACACCCGGTTAAGACCGCGCCCCGCCATCTCAAGTGCATCAATGGTGTTGGCCAGCGTCGCAGCATCCGGTTGCGACTTAATCTTCTCGATGTTGGCGCGATGTTGTTCAAGCCCCGCCTCAAACGCTGGCGGGAAGTGTTCTGGTTTGATTGCCTCGAACGGCGGCAGACCAAACGGGGTCTCCCACGTTTGCTCAAAAGGATTAGCGGAATCGAGTGTCACCAATCGATCAGAAACATCGAGCCAGCCCAAATTATACGCCATCGTGTTTGTCTTCCCTTCTCACCACGTTAGATTCGTCAAGCCACGACCGCGACACGGCTAACCGCCAAGGCGCTGCAACATCACCTTGTTCATACGCGTGGCAAAGGCTGCCGGGTCTTCGGGTGTTTGACCATCAAGCACAAAGGCCTGATCCAACAACAATCCGGCCAGATCCGAAAAGTCCGCTGCATCCGATTTGGCCGCCTCAGCTGCAATGGCTTTTACCAACGCATGACGCGTGTTTACTTCGAGCACGGGTTTCAAACCAATCGCCTGCTGGCGCTGTGAGAGTATTTTCTCTAGCCCGAGGTCTGGCCCCATACCTGGCGCCACGAGGCACACCGCACTGTCCACCAATCGCTTCGATGCCCTGACATCGGACACTTTCTCTCCAAGTGTTTCCTTGAGCATGGTGATAAAGCCGTCACCAGCCGCCGTGCCATCGTCTTCATTTTTGGCGCCTTCTGATTTTTCCGCTTCAACGTTCTCGGCATTTTCAGCCGGATTGACGCTACTAAGATCAACGTCTCCCTGACTTAGCGACTTCAGCGGTTTTCCGTCGAAGTCGAGACCGAGCGTTGTCCAGTAGTGATCTATCGGGTCGGTCAGAAGCAGCACTTCAATGCCTTTGGCTTTGGCTGATTCAAGCTGGGGGCTCGCCTGCAACCGCGCCAGATCCTGGCCCGCCAAATAGTAGATCTCTGTCTGGTTTTCTTTTAGGTCGGCCACATATTCAGCCAACGATCGATGTTCGTCCCCGGCCGTTGTCTGGAACCGGGCGAGCTTCAACAACTCTTCGCGGCGCGCCGTATCTTCATAAATGCCTTCCTTCAACACACTGCCAAAGGCATTCCAAATTTTCAGATAGGTTTCTGGCTCTTTCTCGGCGAGCTTTGCGAAATCCCCCAGCATACGTTTTGTCAAAGCCGACCGGATTTGCGCAACCATTGGATTGTTCTGCAGCATCTCTCTGGAAATGTTGAGCGGTACATCCTCACTATCGACAACACCACGGACAAAGCGCAGGTAACCTGGCAGCATTTCTGCATCATCGGTGATGTAAACGCGGCGCACATAAAGCTTGATGCGTCCGCGCCGTTCCGCATCGAACAAATCAAACGGTGGCTGTTCTGGCACAAACAGCAACACGGCATACGACTGGCGACCCTCTGCCTTGTAATGCACCGTCACTGCTGGCTCATCAAATAAGCCGGTCATCGTCCGGTAGGCTTCTGTGTAATCTTCAGCGCTGACCTCCGACTTAGAGCGCTGCCAAAGCGCACTGGCACGGTTCAATTGGCGCGGCTCTTCGTTACCAACGGCGAGCATGACCGGGAATAAAATATGGTCGGAGTAGGTACGCACAACGCGCTCAATGTGGTCGGGCTCAACGAAAACTTTCGCGTCATCCTTCAACTTCAAACGCACGATGGTGCCACGTGGCACACGCGACGCCTCCGCTTCATCGGCAGTAGCCAATGTAAAACCACTGGCGCCATCAGAGATCCAGACGTTGACTTCGTCTGATCCGGCTTTGCGGCTGATAACTTCAATGTGGTCTGCGACCATGAAGGCGGAATAAAAACCAACACCAAACTGGCCAATCAAATTGGCGCCGTCAGGCTGTTCCGGCAGGTTGTCGAGAAACGCCTTTGTGCCTGAACGTGCAATGGTACCGAGGTTTTCGGCCATCTCTTGCGAGCTCATTCCGATCCCATTGTCGATGATCTCCAACCAACCGCCGTCGGCATCCGGATGCAGGGTAACTGCGAACTCACCGCCAGCGCTGGCATCCGCAATCAGATCCGGGTTGGCGATCGCCTCGTAGCGCAGCTTGTCACACGCATCAGACGCGTTTGAGATCAGCTCACGCAGAAAAATTTCCTTGTCGGTGTAAACCGCGTGCACCATCAGATGCAGAAGGCGGGCAACTTCGGTTTGAAAAGGCTGGGGAGTGGGTTTGTTTGCGTCGTCGGTCATCGTGAGCCCTTATCAATGCTTGGTCATGGGGAACGCTATACCAAGGCTGGCACCAAAACGTCAGTCCCGAATACAAATGTGCCGGCAAACAAAAAAAGACCGGCCTGGGGGGACCGGTCTTTTCTGGGGATTAGAAGAGGCAAGCCTCTTCAGGAGATTGTATTTTCGTGCCTCTTGGGCGGGATCGGGATAGCGCTCGAACGATCCTGCCTGGAGAGAGTATGGCCCGACCCTGGCGAAATGGCCCCGGGTTGTGCTGGGGGGCTGATATCCAGAGCCTCATCATCAAGATCGG
>JAJFHI010000326.1 GCA_021775715.1 Hyphomicrobiaceae bacterium
ATCAGGTGGCTGCGTCAGCACGTCGCCGAGCCATTGGACGTTAGCGGTATGGCGGTTACTGCCGGGCTATCGCGGTCGCATCTGTTTGATCGTTTTAAGCATGTTACAGGCCTGACGCCGGCGATGTTCCTCAACACATTACGAATGGAGGCAGCCCATTCCCTGATTGCCGAGACACAGCAGTCATTGATACATATCGGTCAGGACCTCGGGTTTTCCGAGCAAGGCAATTTCAGCCGGTTCTTTCGCGAGCACCAGGGGGTGACACCGTCGGAGTATCGCCGGACGGCAACGCGGCTTGAATAAGCTGATGGCTCCATTTGGGGAAGATTTCCGGACTCTCTGATAAGTGGCATCTGAGATCCGGCCCTAGCATCACGGCAACATGTCTGCTGAAGCTTCAAATAAACCATGGATCGGCCGCTCGATTGAGCGCCACGAAGATGCCGCCCTGTTAAGGGGGACGGCACGATTCATGGATGATCTCGGGGTAGCTCCTGGCACGTTGCATGCTGCCTTTGTGCGGTCGCCGCATGGGCATGCAAAGATCAATACGATCGACGTAACGAAAGCGCTGCAGTGCGAGGGCGTGCACACCGTGATTACGGGAGTCGAGATCGCGACATGGACCAGGCCTTTTACTGTTGGCGTTAAGACCCCGATGGAACACCGGCCGGTCGCAGTTGACCGGGTGCGCTATCAGGGCGAACCCGTCGCGGTCGTTCTCGGTGATACGCCCTACACCGCCGAAGACGGTGCCGCGCTTGTTGATGTCGCGTATGAGCCGTTGGCCGCAGTGGTAGATCCGAACGATGCCATGACTGACAGTGCGCCGCTGCTACATGAGCAGGTTGGTTCCAATGTCTTGGCAGACAGGCGTTTTCGTTACGGAGACCCGGAGGCGGCGTTTGCAGCCGCACCCCATACCGTCTCCATTGACATCACCTACCCGCGCAACTCAGTAACGCCAATCGAGTGCTACGGTCTCATTGCTGAATATAACAGCAGCACCGAAGGTTACGACGTTACCTCGAATTTCCAAGGACCGTTTGCACTGCAGCCGGTGATGGCGCTTGCTTTGCAGGTGCCTGCCAATCGGCTAAGGCTCCGGTCACCACCTGCGAGTGGTGGCAGTTTTGGGACCAAGCAGGGCGTGTTTCCATACATTGTCGCATGCTGTATTGCATCGCGCATTTCTGGTCGCCCGGTAAAATGGATCGAAGACCGTCTTGAGCACTTGATGGCTGCAACGTCGGCAACGAACCGTGTCACGACCTTGAAGGCAGCGGTTGAAGCGGATGGCCGCATAACGGCTCTCGATTGGGACCAGATTGACGATTGCGGGGCCTATCTGCGCGCGCCGGAACCCGCCACAATCTATAGGATGCACGGCAACATGACTGGAGCGTATGACATTCGTCATGTCAGCATCCGCAATCGCAATGTTTTAACGAACAAAACACCAAGCGGGTTGGTTCGTGGCTTTGGCGGGCCTCAGGTTTATTTCGCGCTGGAACGCCTGGTTCACAAGATTGCGCGCCAGGTCGGCCGCGAGCCGTTGGAGATTATTCGCAAGAATCTTATTGCAGCCGATGCCTTTCCTTATCGAACGGCTTCAGGCGGCCTCTACGATAGCGGTGACTATCAGGCGGCTGTGCAACTCGCTGAAGCTGATGATCGTATTGAGCGGCTGAAGCAGAGACAGCGCGATGTGCGCGCGGCTGGTGGACTCTACGGCATCGGCATGGCGGCGATAGTCGAACCGTCGATTTCGAACATGGGCTACATTACGACCGTGTTGACTGCGAACGAGCGGGCACGTGCGGGCCCGAAAGGCGGCGCGGTGGCAACCGCAACGGTTTCTGTCGATGCGCTGGGCAGTATCTCGGCGCATATCTCGTCGGTTCCGCAGGGGCAGGGCCATGAAACGGTAATTGCGCAGGTGGTTGCCGATTGTCTGGGCCTGATGCCGGATGCGATCGTGGTCAATACCGAACTCGACACCGGTCGTGATGCCTGGTCGGTGGCGAGCGGCAACTACTCGAGCCGGTTTTCTGGTGCGGTGGCCGGTGCTGCCAAGATCGCGGCAGAACGGTTATGCGCCCGCCTCACGGAGATTGCAGCGGCGCATTTCAATTGTGACAACGCCGACATTCAGTTTGCCAATGGGATGATCAGTACGGTTTCGGGGGATGCCAAGCCGATGCCGTTTCGCCGTCTTGGCGCGACGTCTCATTGGGCCCAGGCGACACTACCTCAGGGTATGGAGCCGGTTATCCGCGAAACTGTGTTCTGGTCACCAGAAGTTCTGACGCCGCCGAATGCGGCTGATGAAATTAATTCCAGCGCAGCGCACGGGTTTGTTTTTGATGTCTGCGGTGTGGAAGTTGATCGGGAGACCGGGCGCGTCCGGATTGACGAGTACGTGACGATTCATGATGCCGGAACGCTGCTGCATCCGGCAATGGCCGATGGGCAGGTCCGCGGTGGGTTTGCCAACGCACTCGGGGCAACGCTTTTCGAACACTTCAGCTATGGCGCTGACGGCAGTTTTCAGTCAGGGACATTTGCTGACTATACCATCCCGACGGCTACCGAAGTGCCCGACATCACCATTCTTCATCTCGAGACACCCTCACCGGTAACGCCGCTCGGCGCCAAAGGAATTGGCGAAGGGAACTGTATGTCGACGCCGGTGTGCATCGCCAATGCGGTGGCGGATGCGCTCGATCGTGAGGATATCTCGTTGCCGCTGACGCCGTCCCGCGTGCATGCGCTGACAGCGATTGATGAGCCGCAAAGCGACATTGCCCAATCAGATAACGAGGGGTTGCCGGAGCTACGCCGCGCGGACTACGCCGTAACGGGTGAAGGTCAGTCGTATGTCAAAGTCGCAACTGATGAGATCTGGCCGCTGTTCTTTGAGGCGCGGGCAATCCAGGCGATCGTACCAGGATGTCAAACCATCGAGGAAGCGGCGCCGCATCATTTCAAGGGCAAGGCGATATTCGGCGTCGGAGTCGTCAAAGGAGTTTTTGACGCGAATGTGCGCATGACGGACGTCGTAGCTCGAAAATCATTGCGTCTGATTGGCGACGCGCAGGGGCCGCTTGGTGCGAGCAACGGTGAAGCGGTGGTTGTGCTTGCGCCGAAGGGCGATGGAACGCTTATTCGCTACCGTTACGGAATTGATCTGTCCGGCAAAGCGGCTGCAATTGGTGGGCGCATGATCAGCGGTGCGGTCAAGGTGCTGATCAACGAATTTTTCCGGAGGCTGGCGACACACGTTGATCCAGGCGCTGCTAACGTCTCGGGACGAGGGACAGGCCCGGTCGACTATTTACGCCGGCTCTGGGACATGGTCCGATCGTTATGGACGGGAGGCCGCCCTTGAAACCGGCCCCGTTTGACTATGTGCGCCCCAGTGACGTCGGCCAGGTGGTTGACCTGCTTGCCAGGCATGGCTCAGATGCGCGGATACTGTCCGGCGGCCAGTCGATGATTGCGATGCTCAATATGCGTGTCGTTACGCCAAAGCTGCTCGTCGATATCGGTGGATTGCGCGATACGGACTACATTCGTGATGCCGGCGATCATATCGCGATTGGGTGCACGACGCGGCAAGTGACGTTGGAACAATGGACCGGGCTTGCCCAAAAACTGCCGCTACTGGCCAAGGTGTTGCCATGGGTCGGTCACGTCCAGACGCGCAGTCGTGGCACCGTGTGTGGTTCGATTGCTCACGCAGATCCGTCGAGTGAATTGCCGCTGTGCCTGGCTCTGCTTGGTGGGCAGATCGTACTGCGCAGCCGACGGGGGACACGAACGGTGACGAGCAATGAGTATTTTATAGGCGCACTGCAGACCACACGGCGTGACGATGAAATGATCGTCGAAGTTCGGTTTCCTGTTTCCACGCCGAGTACAGGGGTTGCTTTTAACGAGATGGCGATCCGGCACGGTGATTTTGCGATCATCGCGGCGGGTGTGCTGGCGGATGCCGACGGCGTATCTATAGCGATTGGAGGTGGCTCTGATTATCCGGTGGTAAAGCGCCTGCCATCTCCTGATAGTAATGCGCACAAGGTTGTGTTGAACGACTTGGCCTGGTCGCTTGACTGCCAGGATGATCTGCACGCGACGGCTGCTTATCGGCGTCATCTCGTGCGCTCGCTCGGGCGACGAACTATTGAGGAAGCCATTGCATGCCAATCCTGAATGCCGCGCAGCGCCACAAGATTACGGTCACGCTCAATGGCGAAACCCGTACTGGATTTGCTGAGCCACGTATGTTGCTGAGCGATTTTGTTCGACACGAATTGGGGGCGACAGGCACTCATGTCGGCTGCGAACATGGCGTGTGTGGCGCATGCACGATCCAGATTGACGGCGCGCCTGTACGATCGTGTCTGACATTGGCCGTCCAGGTTGAAGGGCGTCGGCTGGATACGGTTGAGGGTTTAGGCGAAGCG
>JAJFHI010000327.1 GCA_021775715.1 Hyphomicrobiaceae bacterium
AACACCGTCGCGCGACACATGAATCATTAACCATAAAATTAAACACCGATCAAAAAACATGAAAATCGCAGGCATAGCTATTGAACATCGTTCATCAAAGATATAGATTGAACAAACTGAACGATGTTTATTTATCTAAGAAGGATTAAACCCATGCTGAAACGCCTGATTTCAAGGCTTCTGCACCGCTATATTGGCCTGTCGGACCCGGTCAGCTCGGACAATGCTGATCACCAGTCAACCATTGTGACGCCGATAAAGCGTCAACCGCGTTGGGTTGATTTTCCGCATTCTAACTCAAGGAGTCGATCAGACCAGCCCTCCGCCACCGTGCGCAAACGTGTAGGTCGGCAAGCGGAACCAGGTCCCGGCCACCACAACCGAAAGAAAAAACGACACAAGCGGACAAAAGTCTTCGACACCACCTTTTCCTGACCTTTCCGCCATACTCAGACGGCGCACAGCTGAGCGACGAGAATCGCGACATAGTTTGCCCGTAAACCAACACGCCACCTGCCCCGCGCCCGACTTCCGTAAGCAATGTGCGCAGCGAACAAGCGATAAACACAAAGGCCCTGAAATGTTTTCTGCACTGATGACGACGAAGCGCTTTGCACCTGTTTTCTGGGTCCAGTTTTTCTCCGCGTTGAACGACAACTTCGTAAAAAACGCGTTGGCCTTTTTAATTCTCTACAAGCTACAGGTCGAAGGCGGCGCATCGCTTGTGACATTGGCCGCGGCCATACTTATTGCACCCTTCTTTTTTCTATCCGGCGTCGGTGGGCAACTTGCCGATCGCTTCGACAAATCAACTGTCGCGCAAAAAATAAAACTTGCCGAAATCCCCGTGGCATTGATTGCAGCGACCGGATTTGCACTCGACTCAGTCCCGTTGTTGTTTGGCTCGTTGTTTCTTTACGGCTGCGGAGCAGCTCTGTTCGGCCCAATCAAATACGGGATCCTTCCCGTCCATCTTGAAGAACGCGAACTTTCAGCAGGCAACGCACTGGTCGAAGGTGCAACGTTCCTCGCAATCCTGCTTGGTACGCTGTTGGGCGGACTGGCTGCTGCACAGTCTGGTGCATCTTTGATGATTGCCGGCGGGATCGTTGGACTTGCAGCCCTTGGTTGGTTGTCTTCGCGCTACATTCCACTAACCGGCTCGGCCGCACCCAATCTGGTCGTCAATAAAAACCCGTTGGTTTCGACTATCGAACTGGTCCGTGATCTCAAATCTTATGACAGACTTTGGGTTGGTGGCCTCATCACATCTTGGTTCTGGGCCGTTGGAATCGTTTCTTTGTCTTTGCTACCGACAATGATGAAAGACGTCATTGGCGGTGATGAAGGCGTTGCCACGTCGGGACTGTTGGTTTTCACAATCGGTATCGCCATTGGATCGGCAATTGCCGCCGCCGCGAGCAAGAAAGGCCCGAACCTGAAGCTGGTACCAATCGGTGCTCTGTTGATGAGCCTTTTCGCCCTCGACATTTCGTACATCACGGCCACGCTGCCAGCGGCCACTGAAACCATCGATGCCTGGACCTTTGCAACAACGCTCACCGGCGCCCGAATGCTGTTTGACCTGACAGGGCTCGCCGTCGCGGGGGGGCTCTATATCGTCCCCGCATTTGCTTCCGTGCAAGCGTGGGCACCGGACAACAAAAAGTCGCGCATCGTCGCCGCCTGCAACGTCCTCAACGCATTCTTCATGACAACGGCGAGCCTGGCATTCGCATTCCTGCAATCTCAGGGTGTCGGGCTCACACCGCTCTGGCTCACCATCGGTGCCAGCAACCTCATCGCGATTGGCCTCATTATCTATGCTTGGGGACCTGAAATCAGGAGTTCGCAGTCATGACCTCAGACCTTGGACAAACCGCGCCGACTTGGCTCAAAGAAACCGTTCAGGTTGTCGCCCGCTCCATCTTCAAGCTGTTTCTCCGGCTTGAGGTGGAAGGTGAAGAAAACCTGCCAGCACCGGGTACGCGTGCAATCATTGCACCCAATCACGTAAGCCTGATGGACGCCGGCATCCTGCACGCGATTATGCCTTCGCATGCCACTTTCGCCATCGACACCGCCATGTCCGAAAAGCGGTGGGTGCGGCCGTTCCTGCGCCTCGTTAAGTCGCAGCCAATTGACCCAACGCGTCCACTCGGCATGCGCAGCCTGATCAACGACGTCAAAGCGGGACACCCGCTCGTCATCTTTCCGGAAGGTCGCCTGACGGTCACCGGTGGACTGATGAAAGTCTACGACGGCACCGCGATGATTGCAGATAAGGCCGATGCGGTCGTCGTACCGGTGCGCATCGACGGCCCCGAGCGCTCATCCTTTGGTTATCTCAGAAAATCACAAGCGCGCCGCGCCTGGTTTCCAAAAACAAAAGTCACCATTCTGCCCCCGGTGAAGCTCGACGTTGATCCAAAATTGAAAGGTCGCAATCGCCGCCAGACCGCCGGTCTGAAGTTGCAGGACATCATGGTCGACACAGCCTTCCAAACCGCCAACATCGACCAGACGTTGTTTCAAGCCCTGCTGGAGGCACGTGACCTGCGCGACACCGGCAAGCCCGCAATCGCTGATCCTCTCGGCACGTCGCTGTCTTACAAGCGGCTGATAATGGGCGCCCAGGTGCTTGGCAAAAAGCTCATGCCTCTCGCCGGCGTTGGCGAGAATGTCGGCGTGATGTTGCCAAACTCAGCAGGTGTCGCAGTCACGTTCTTCGCCCTGCAATCGATCGGGCGTGTGCCGGCGATGTTGAACTTCACCGCCGGCGCCAAGAACATGCTGGCCGCCTGCAAGGCCGCTGAAGTGTCCGTCATTCTGACATCACGCGTCTTTGTCGAGAAAGCCCGTCTTGGCGACGTCATCGCCAAGCTCGAGAATAAGGCAAAAATCGTCTATCTCGAAGACATCCGCAAAACGATTTCGCTAGGCGACAAGGTCGGCGGCTTTTTTGCAACTTCAAAACCGCACATCGCGCGCCTGCCAAACGACCCGGCCGCGATCCTGTTCACCTCCGGCTCCGAAGGCACGCCGAAGGGCGTTGTACTGTCACATCGCAACCTACTGGCCAACGCCATGCAGGCGCTGACACGTATCGCTGTCAATGGCGAAGACAAAGTGTTCAACGTACTGCCGGTGTTCCATTCGTTTGGCTTGACCGCCGGGCTCATCATGCCACTGGTCGGCGGCGTCCCGATCTTCCTCTATCCTTCACCGCTGCACTATCGCATCGTGCCGGAACTGGTTTATCAAACCAACGCCACGATCCTGTTTGGCACGGACACCTTCCTCAACGGCTATGCGCGCGCCGCCCACCCCTACGATTTCGCACATGTCCGTCTTATTCTCGCAGGCGCCGAAGCCATTAAGGATCACACCCGCAAGACGTACATGGACCGCTTCGGTGTACGCATTCTCGAAGGTTACGGCGTGACCGAAACATCGCCGGTGCTCGCCATCAACACGCCGCTTGCCAACCGCTCCGGCACCGTCGGACGTCTGTCGCCTTTGATGGAGCATCGCCTGCAGCCAGTACCAGGCATCAACGAAGGCGGGCGCTTGTTTGTCCGCGGACCCAACGTGATGCTTGGATACTTACGCGCCGAGAAACCCGGCATACTCGAACCACCACCAGGCGGTTGGCACGACACCGGCGACATTGTTACATTCGACGATCAAGGTTTCATCACCATTCGCGGCCGTGCCAAACGTTTTGCCAAAATCGCCGGTGAGATGGTGTCCTTGTCAGCCGTCGAAGCCATGGCGTCAGACGTCTGGCCAAGTCTGTTGTCCGTCGTTGTTGCCTTGCCGGATGAGCGCAAAGGCGAACGTCTCGTGCTGTTGACGACTGACAAAACCTGCACACGCAAAGACCTGCAAGCACATGCCAAGGCGACGGGCGTGTCAGAACTTGCTGTCCCTGCCGAGATCCTGGTCGTGCCGTCTATCCCGCTGCTCGGCTCCGGGAAAACGGATTATGTCGGAGCGCTGACGCTGGCCAAGGAACTCAAGGGGCTAGCAAAGGCCGCCTAGCGGACGCAAGGCGCGGGGCGCGCACACGCGGCCCGACACACGACCATCCACACATCGCAATTCCCTTGGGAACAGCGCCGCCTAAGCGCTGAGCCCAAGACTGTGCGGGCCGGCACGCTGGCTCACATTCTTAAAGTCATTTTGTTTTGTTAATATTGGAGAGCGCAATGTTACGTGAATTCACTGCCGTAGTTCTTTCCACGATGGCCGCGATTTTTTTCGCTGCCGTGCTGACAATTTCGACGACTCATGCACAACAGCCGTCAGCACAATACTCAGCCTCAACGCTGGAGACGGCCGTTCCAATTGTGGTCGCGGCAGCTAAAAAGAAAAAATACAAGTACTCGCCACGGCGATCCGGTTCCGGTAATTTTGCTGGCAACGGAGGCGGCAGCACTAAGTTGATCCCTAAAGGCGGTTGCTGCCAACGGGTCCTCAACGCATGTGCCACCATCTGCAACCGTGTTGGCGGCTGCACAGGCAATAGCGACTGCTCGACCAATCCCAACTAAAGGTCGCCTGTCACATCTTAAAAAGCACCGTGGTCTCAGTCGATCGAGGTCACGGTGCCCTCAACTACACAGCCACCTTGTAGCATTTGGCGATTTCCACGATGTGGCGATGATCGGTGCCGCAGCAGCCCCCGAGCACATTGATGTTGGGATAGGTTGCAATCAAATGACCAAAATCTTCGCCGAGCTCCTGCGGATTGCCAGCATCAAGTGTTTCGGATTCATCCAGTTCAGCATGGCTTTTGCGCGACGCGTTGGCGCGCACACCCTGCAACCGTCGGCGCCAACGTCCCGGCTCCGACAAGGCATCAGTAAAGTGTTCGGGATGCGCGCAGTTGATCATGTAGTAGGCCGGGGCGCTGTCCGTTGCCGCGTCAACATCTTCAATTGCCGAAGACAGCAGATCACCGGTTGGCAGGCGGCCGTCGGTTTCCAACGTAAATGAAATCACAATTGGCAGGTCTACTTCACGGGCTGCACGCGCAATACCCATCGCTTCTGGAATGTTGGTCAACGTCATTGCCGTTGCACAATCCACCTCGGTTTGGGCAAGAGTACGCAACTGCTCTATGTGATATGTCAGCGCCTCTTCCTCTGTCATCACCAGGCCCGGATTGTAGCCATCACCCCGCGGCCCAACGCTGCCGCTGATCACGATTGGGGTTGCTGTGGTTTCTTCTGCCTCGCGCAGGGCGGCGGCGTCACCAATCAGGCGCGCCTGGATATCGGCCAGCTCCTTACTGCCAATGCCAAGCTTTTCCGCCCAATCGCGATTGGCCCGCCACGTCGGGGTCTCGAGAATGAAACCAACGCCGGCATCTTGCGCAATCTTTAAATGGAGCTTGAAGTAGGCATCAAGGCGCGCTCGGCCCTCGTTTGTCTTGCCGAGCGTAAAGGCTTCAAAAAACGGCAGGTCATAACCGTCGTGAAAGATCAGGGTCGTTTCCAACCCGCTATCTGTTAAAAATCGACCGCCGTCCAATTGCGGCAGGCGACTGCGATACTTGCTCATCGGATGTTCCCATTCGGGTTTAGTCTGTCAGACCGAGGCGAAAGCGGAAGAACGATGCGCGACCGCTTCTCTATTTGAGTGCTATTGCTTGCACCTCGATCTAAAAAACAGACACTTAACAAAGAGATAGAGCGCACAACCAAGTCTGTGTACGCAGGCTAAAGCGACGTGCTCGACCTTATGTCTCCTCTAGACATAACGACAGCTAGTCAGTCCTTAAGTGTCCAGCTGTTCCCTTGGGAACAAAACACGGCCTCGTGAAGACGCCCGGGGCCAGAAAATGCGGTTGTGCGGTCTTGCTAGAACATTGACCTGGACACCATCTACGTCTTCAAGCAGAGCCTCGCATCTGTCTAGTCGGTGATTTATGCTGGCTGAAAATCTAAGAATCGATCGTCAAAGGACACACCCAATGACCCAATGGAACATCTATCTCTCAGGCGAAATCCACACCGATTGGCGCGACCAGATCGAGGCCCAGGTCAAAGCCGCAGGCCTGCCCGTCACCTTCTCCGCCCCTGTCACAAACCATGGCTATTCAGACGATTGCGGCGTTGAGGTTTTAGGCGCGGAGCCCAACAAATTCTGGCACGATCACAAGGGTGCCAAAATGAATGCCATCCGCACCCGCACGCTGATCGAACGCGCAGACATCGTCATCGTGCGCTTTGGCGACAAGTACAAGCAATGGAACGCGGCATTTGACGCCGGCGTCGCCTCAGCGCTTGGCAAGTCGCTGATCATCATGCATCAGCCGGAAAATGCCCACGCTCTGAAAGAGGTCGACGGGGCAGCTCTCGCCGTGGCTGAAACTGTCGATGAGATCGTCAACACGCTCAAATACGTCATTCGCGGCGAGCTTGACGTTGGCGCCCGGGTGGCGGCCGAGTAACAGGGCTAACCGCGGCCAAACGTCGGAATTGCAGGAGCCTGCCGCCCTAAGGCTTCACATTTCACTCAAACCGCCGTACAGACGGGTCTCCGCTCACGGCTATTCCTCGTTATCGCTCGGGCATCCGCGAGGGCGCGGGTGTGATTCACGCGCTCGCTGATAGGTGCTCGAATGATCACACGCCGAGGAACTCGCCCGATATCAAAACTGGGCATAACGAACCGCTAGACGGTCACGCATTAAAAGAGACGAGAGATACTTATGGGTTTTAAATGCGGCATCGTTGGCCTGCCGAATGTTGGCAAGTCGACACTCTTCAATGCCTTGACCGCGACAGCGCAGGCCGAAGCTGCCAACTATCCGTTCTGCACCATCGAACCGAACGTCGGCGAAGTCGGCGTGCCTGATGAACGTCTCGACAAGCTGGCGGCGATCGCCAAATCCAAAGAGATCATCCCGACACGTTTAACGTTCGTGGATATCGCAGGGCTCGTGCGTGGAGCGTCGCAGGGCGAAGGACTTGGCAACCAATTTCTGTCTCACATCCGCGAAGTCGATGCCATCGCCTACGTGCTGCGCTGCTTTGAAGACGACGACATCACACACGTTGACGGGCGCATTGACCCGCTGGCCGACGCTGAAGTGGTCGAAACCGAATTGATGCTGGCCGACCTTGAAAGCTGCGAGAAACGCCTTGCTGGCTTCGAGAAAAAAGCGCGCACGGGTGACAAGGAATCCAAAGCACAAGCGGTGTTGCTGGAAAAAGTTCTCGTGCCATTGCGCGAAGGCAAACCCGCGCGCAAGGCGGACATCAGCGACGACGACCAAAAAGCATTTCAGATGCTGCAGCTGTTGACGGCAAAGCCTGTTTTGTACGTCTGCAATGTCGATGAAGAATCTGCCGCCAACGGCAACAAATTTTCGGATGCCGTGAAGGAAATCGCCGAATCCGAAGGCGCGGCCGCCGTCATCATCTCAGCTAAAATCGAAAGCGAACTTTCGACACTTGAAGCAGATGAACGCGATGCCTTCCTCGAGGAGATGGGCTTGGAAGAGCCCGGCCTCAACCGCCTGATCCGATCCGGCTACCAACTCTTGGATCTCGTCACCTACTTCACCATCGGCCCCAAAGAAGCTCGCGCCTGGACAATCACGCAGGGCACAAAGGCGCCTGGAGCTGCTGGCGTCATTCACACCGATTTCGAAAAAGGCTTCATCCGCGCCGAAACAATTGGCTACGGTGACTTCGTAACACTCGGTGGAGAGTCCGGCTGCAAGGAAGCCGGGAAAATGCGCCTCGAAGGCAAAGAGTATGTCGTCAAGGACGGCGACATCATGCACTACCGGTTTGCGAATTAGCACCATCTACACCTAGGGGTCATCACCCGGTATCCCCGATTGTGATCTCGAGTTCAATTTAGACGAAGCGAGGTATCTCAAAATGCCATCCGATCTTACCCTCGCTCACGCCGCCGCAGCTTTGTTCTTATTTGTCGCCTGGGGCGCTCATTCCCTAGTTCTAAAAACCTTCGGGCGCGGCTCGCTAAACTCGCAACTCAACAAGGTGCGCGAACGCTGGATGCTTCAGGTCATCAGGCGTGAGGGCGACCCCTTCGACGCGCTGTTGTTGGGACACTCCGTAAATTCGGCGGCTTTTTTTGGCTCGGCCACTCTTCTGGTTTTGGCGGCTATCATCTCGCTGGTCGCAAACGTACAGGCGACACACCCTGCAGTTACCAAACTACCGATGGTTGCCAATGTCAGTGTCGAACTGTTTGCGCTTCAGGTAATTTTTGTGGCGAGCATACTCGCGATCAGTTTTTTCACATTCACTTACACACTGCGTAAACTCATCTACACCGTCGTTCTGCTTGGTGCATTGCCGAGAGAAAGCGACAACCATCCCGGACAAGACGTGTTGGTCAAAAGCACCGCACGCGTGCTCGGCGAAGCCGTTAAGAGTTTTAATTTCGGCATTCGCGGATACTACTATGCCGCCGCATCCCTGTTCATCTTCATTTCCCCGGCAGCATGCATTGGAGCGACAGTTGTGATGCTGACGGTCCTTCTATACCGCCAACTGGCGACCAACACATCGCAAGCTGTCCAGGATTACGTAAACGCACTCGACCGGCAGTAGGTCGCGTTGGTTCGGGTCGAGCCGACATTGTGGAATTTCGCGCTACGTGTGAACACGCTTGCGATATGCGCTAACGCCAATCGGCGACATCATGCACGATAGGTTTGTGAGTTGGGCGGTGGGTGCTTGGGGCTCTATGTGCACACGCTGTTCCTCGCATTTTTTTGCGCTGCCGATTCACGCCCCACGCGAAAGAGCGTGGGACGATCGAATCTGGTGGTCAGGCTCCGCATGGGGCTGAGAACGCTTCAGATGTTCGCTTGTCGCTCGCATCATCGCAAAAGTAATTCTGTGCTCACGCTATTCCTCGCTGTCGCTCGGGCTGCGCACGACGCCGGGAACGATTCAGACGCTCGCTTGTCGCTCGCATCATCGCACCCGGGTGCGACGCGCCGATATCGCGCAAGCGGCAACAGCGGTCGTGCCATACGGTAACATATTGCGGTAATCACTCGGCAGGTTGCAGGCCCGCTCGCCTATGTGTTCCGGACAAACTGTTCAAGGGAACCGTTTATGCTACAGGCCGGGGAGCACGGCGACCCGCAGCTTAGCAGCGCGCCCTCGCAGGGGCAGGTCGCGATAGCGACCGGTGCGCCCCGTGAGAGAAATCAGACTGTCGCGACACCTTGCAACTGATGCAATTGAGACCATATCCACAGTGAGCTACCGCAGGCTGACGGAATTGAGTTCAGCGGACCTGCGAATCCCTCCAAGAGGAACGTGTTTGTCGAGGAGCGTTTCGCCTCTACCGGACTTGATTTAGTCAGAGGATGACGCACCGTGGTTGCTTATTTGACGATACTTGGAACAGCGCTTGCTGCATTTGCCGGTGCAGGCTTACCCGCGCTCGCGACAGGCGCAGTTCTGCTGTTTGTGCAGTCTCTGATTTCACACCACGCATTGCTTCGTGCCGTACAGGAACGCGGCGCAACTTCGATTTACGCAGAAGCCTACGCCACGTCACTTGGTCACGCGCTTGCGGCCTCTGCTGCAGCCTTTGTTTTGGGTTCGGTTGTACGATTGGTCTTTGTCGGCTGACGACGGGAAGAGAAGATCGAAGGTCCTCCCCAGATTTAGATGGAGCCTTTCGACTCTGTGTTGGGCTGCGGACCACCACCATCGTTCAGCCGGTGCAATGCCGATTTCACTCTATCAATTCCGGCTTTGGAAAACTTGCCACCAGCCTTATCGTAAAGCTGCTCTGCATTAGAGTAACTTTGTTGAGCAGCTGTATAAAAGTTTAGTTGCTCTTGAACGCGTCCTCGCATTTCCCAAAGTTCTGCTCTTTCTTCACCCCGCTCCATTGGCATTGAATCGATGGCCGCAGAATACGTCATATTCGCCGCCCCTGGCACAGGAGGCGTCTTAAATTCCTGAATTTCGCCCTTAAATCGCAGGGCCCGAGCCTGTCGGTAACGATCTCCCACTGATTCCGCTAATTCAGCCAATTGTTGAAAATCTTCAATTGCTGCACCATGCTCGCCTAGGCGCACGCGTTGGTGCCCAGCGTGCTCCAATGCTCGCAAGTCACCAGGATCAAGCTCAAACGCGTTCTCAAAATGACCTAACGCTGCCAAACGTGCGCGTCGCACATCCAACCCGTTTTGCCTTCGCTTTTCGGCCCTTGCAGCTGCGAGTGCACCCTGTAAGATTTTTGTCGATGCTCGGCGTTTCTTAAATTCAATTCGCTTGGCGTCCCATGTCCTAAGCTGATCACCAAGTTCTTTTGTTTTCCGGTTAACCTGCCTGGATGCTTTCTTCACAGCTCCATCGGCGCGCCGAAATTTTCCATAACCCATCCGCTGCGCAGCAGCGCCAATCTCGCGTGCTGTAAAAATTGGACCGGCAAACTCCAACGCTGGACCAGGCGTTGCCGCAGCGGAGAAGACCGCGCTCCGCGAATCGGTCAGCCTCTTGTCTTCTCGCGCTAGAAATTCCTCAATTCGTTTGGGCATGTTGCGTTCGGCAAAATGATACTTCTGATAAATCGCGTAGGAACCAGCCGCTATCGTAAAGATTGGCGCTGTGTATTGTGCGATTAGCGCCAATGACGCGTAATATTTATCCAGAAATGGCTTCAAAACACCCTGGCTGATAAAAACCAGTTCTTTCAAACCCGCTATCAGTTGGCCAATAGCATCGAAATCGTCCAGAAACTCCACAACAAACACCCCCTACGCACACTGCAACACAGCGCGGGCCTCCGCACACGGCGTTAACTATGCCGCTACAGATTATAGCTGTACAGACCATAAGTGCACATGCAGTCATTTTTTTGAAGGCGAAGGAGGGGCTGGCTAAGGCCACACCTCACCCCTTCTGAGCGTTCGCCCTATAGCTCTGGAAACGCTCCAGCACATCGGCCATCTGTGCGTCATCCAACAGGTGAACCGCACCAAGCGTCAGCACTTTGTAATACTGCTCGGCAAGCTCTTCGACTTCGGTGGCCATCTCGAAAGCGGCATCCAACGACGCACCCAAGGCGATCTGGCCGTGGTTCGCCATCAGGCAGGCGTCACGTTCGGCAATGCCATCGGCGACGTATCCAGCAAGCTCTTCTGTTCCAAACGGTGCGTAAGGCACCAGCGGAATGTCATCACCACCGGCAACAGCGATCATGTAGTGGAACGCCGGTATTGGCTTATGTGCTGCGGCCAACACCGTCGCGTGCATCGAATGCGTGTGCACGACAGCGCCGGCATCGGCGCGCGCGGCATAGACCGACAAATGAAACCGCCACTCGCTCGACGGCTTGCGCGCCTTGGCATCGAACGTGCCGTCCGTGTCAACAAACGCAATGTCAGAGGCCTTTAAAGCGTCATAAGCCATCCCTGATGGCGTGATCAGCATACCGGTTCCAAAGCGGCACGAGACATTGCCCGACCGTCCCGGAGACAGCTTCTGCGCACTCATTTTCTGCGCCGTCCAAATCACCGCCCAGCGTGCCTGCTGCTCAATGGCTTTTTGCGATGGTCGCATCGCTTTTTTGGCAGGCCTTTGCGCTGATTTTTTTGCGCTACTTTTCTTCAACGCCGCCATCACGCATGCTCCGGATAAAGTCCGCGCAATCCATCATGGCTTGCAACACACACACCACGCTCCGTTATCAACCCCGACACCAAACGCGCAGGCGTCACGTCAAACGCTGGATTGCCGGCCGGTGAATTGGGCGCGGCAATTTCAACCTGAGTTACCTTGCCATCCGGCAGGCGCCCGCTCATCATCAACACTTCCGATTGCGCGCGCTCTTCAATCGGCACGGCCATGCCATCATCCAGCGTCCAGTCGATCGTTGAGAACGGCAACGTTACGTAGAACGGAACCTTGTTGTCATGGGCAGCAAGTGCTTTCAGGTACGTCCCGATTTTATTGACAACATCGCCGTTCGACGTCACGCGGTCGGTGCCGACGATGACGAGATCAACATCGCCATGCTGCATCAGATGGCCGCCCGCATTATCAACGATGATCTTGTGCGCCACACCATGGCTGCCAAGTTCATAGGCGGTCAATGCCGCACCCTGATTGCGCGGGCGCGTTTCATCGACCCACACATGTACGTCAATGCCTTTGTCGAACGCCTGGTAGATCGGTGACGTCGCAGTCCCCCAATC
>JAJFHI010000328.1 GCA_021775715.1 Hyphomicrobiaceae bacterium
GCGTATGAAGAGTTTCATAAAAGTACTGACATTAGGCGCAAGCGCGTTGGCGTTGTCGTCTGCTGTCTCGGCAGAACAAAGCAATGGCTTTATGAAGGCCAAAAGTTCTTCGTCTTATATGCGGATTTATGGCCCGGCCAATCCACCATACGGTTTCGTCAGGTTCTGTTCGTCTAATCCGGACGCATGCCGCAAACAACCGATGGCGACTACGCGCGTTCATATAACAGCAAAACGCCTAAGCGAACTCGACGACATCAACCAGTTTGTAAACACGTCAGTTGAGCCGGTCACCGACATGGAAGCGTACGGTGTCACAGAGCACTGGACATTGCCGGATGCACAAGGCGACTGCGAAGACTACGCGCTTTTGAAACGCAAACTATTGATCGACCGCGGCTGGCCACCGAGTGCATTGCTTTTGACCGTCGTGCGCGATGAAGTGGGTGATGGACACGCCGTGCTGACCATTCGCACCGCCCAAGGCGATTACATTCTCGACAACAAAGATACGAATGTTCGAATGTGGTCCAAAACACCCTACCAATTCCTGATGCGCCAGTCGTATCTCAATCCACGCGTTTGGGTCGCTCTAGATGCCCGCATCAATTCACGTGGTGAAATACCGATTTCTGGAACTGCTGCAGATAAATAATTCGTTGGTTGCGTCCTTATCGGCAGATGCGGGCGCAAACCAAGTACGACTTTGAGGGTCAGGCCTGCACAATCCCGTCCCTGCCACCCCCGCCCCTTGTGCAGGTCTTGAAGTGAGCCGGACACATCCCCCTGTGTCCGGCTCAATTTTTTGGACGGGGCTGCTGTTTGTTTTAGGATGTCATCTGGGTCTTGAGTCCGTTTGCAAACTGGCGCCAGCGTGCAATGTAACGTTCAGCACTTTCAGAAAACTTCGCAGCGTCCTCGGCTGATAGTTCACGGACCACACGGCCAGGAGAGCCAAGCACCATCGAACGCGGTGGAATGACCTTGCCTTCCGGAATAAGCGTGTTAGCTCCGATTAGACATTCCGCACCGATTTCGGCACCGTTTAAAATAGTCGAACCCATGCCGATCAACGACCGTGAGCCAATTTTGCAGCTGTGCAGAATAACCCCATGACCGATGGTGCAGTCAGCACCGATACTCAGCGCAAAGCCCGGATCGGTATGGAGCACGCAATTGTCTTGGACGTTTGATCCAGGCCCGACGGAAATCATCTCAGTATCGCCACGAAGCACAGCGCCAAACCAGATACTTGAGCGTTCTGACAGTGTAACGCGGCCTACTACGACGGCATTGGGGGCAACCCAGTAATCACCATTTGTCGGAGTGATGACGGCGTCATCGTCGAGTGTGTAAAGTGTCATGATTTTGCGACCAATGTCAGGCGCTGGCGTCGGTCAGATCAAAATCCAAAATAGCCATTTGGAACTGATATGATACTTCACCGTCTTCGTCTTCACGGTAGAGCGTGGCAATAAACTCGTCGTTGATAAAGACTTCGGCCATGTCTGCCTTCTTGGCTTGTGGGCGAAGCTCAATCGGGGTGCCGTTAAAGGTCTTGCTCAGATAAGCCTCGAGAAGCTGAATCTCATCTTTCGTCACAGAGGCTCTCCATTCGTTTGTGCCAATGATGTCTCATGGTGTTGCGGGGCCTTGCCGCAATTATTTTTGTCGATGCAGTGTCGGCCTGGCGGCCTGAATAAAACGCCTGCTGGCTGTTTAAATGGTCCAGTCGCCGGATTCAAATTTTTGATTCATCGTCCGTGAGGGTTCGGGGCAGCCCGCAGGCCCAACGACGCGGGCTGGCACGCCGGCAACGGTGACCTTCTCAGGCACATCCTTTAGAACGACACTACCCGCAGCAACACGCGAACAATGACCAATACGGATATTGCCTAGGATCTTGGCGCCAGCGCCAATCAGGACATTGTCGTCGATCTTCGGATGGCGGTCGCCCGTTTCCTTGCCACTGCCACCCAACGTGACACCGTGTAAGAACGAGCAGTTGTCACCAACCACCGCCGTCTCACCGACAACAAACCCCGTCGCATGGTCCAGCATGATACCGATGCCGATTTTAGCCCTTGGATGAATGTCGACACCAAACGTGCGCGACGACTGGCTCTGAAGATAAAGAGCAAAGTCTTTGCGACCCATTTCGTGCAGTAAATGCGCAAAGCGGTAGGTTACCAGCGCATGGAACCCTTTGAAGTAGAGCAAGGGCTCCAAGTAACGTTCGCAAGCAGGATCGCGATCGAACACGGCCGCAAGGTCGGCGCGAAAGACAATGCCAAGCTGCGGCGCCTTCTCCAACACCTTCTGGAATGCATCGGTGATGACACCGGCATCGACGTCGGTATGGGCTAGGCGCTGCGCCACACGATGCGCCACCGCAGTGTCAAGCGTGTCGTGGCTCAACACGTTGGCGAAAACGAAACTGCCTAGCGCGGGTTCGGCCTTCACCGCGGCCTCTGCCTCAACGCGCATATGCTGCCAGACGGGATCGACGGCTTCGGCAACGATAGGTTGGTTTGATCCTGCCATTTTTTCCTCTTCGCCTGGAGTTTCGTCTCTGATCGGCAATTGACATCGACAGATGCCACGGACAACTCACTCAGGACTTAGTGACTATTCTTTCTCGGACAATGCCGCCAGGCGTTCAGGAAAGCAACATTTGACGGTAAAAACGCTGCTGCAGCGCCACAGCGCTGGTGTTTACGAAACCTCCAACACGACTCGTCCACGGACCTGTCCGGCCAGGATTTTAGGCGCCAGATCCTGGACCGCCTCGACTGGTTTGGTTACCGTCAATTCAGCAAGTTTTCCTCGGTCAAGGTCGGCAGCCAGACGGGTCCAGGCAGCAACGCGTTTTTCTTTTAGCGCCATGACGCTGTCGACGCCGGCCAATGTGACGTTTCGCAGAATGAACGGCATGACGGTCGTCTTCAAATCCATGCCATGAGCCAGGCCACAGGCAGCGACCGTGCCGCCATATTTTGTTGTTGCGAGAACGTGCGCGAGAGTTCCACTTCCGGCGACATCCACGGCACCGGCCCAACGTTCTTTGTCCAGAGGTCTCGCCCGCTCGGCCAATTCTGCACGGTCGATAACGTCCGCTGCACCCAGTGATTTCAGGAAGTCGGTTTCGCCCAAACGACCTGTTGCAGCAGTCACGTTGTACCCGAGTTTTGCGAGAACACTGATGGCGACGGAGCCAACACCACCCGAAGCACCCGTCACCAGAATGGGGCCCTTCTCAGGGGTTGCACCGTTGGCCTCCAAAGCCAACACACACAGCATCGCAGTGTATCCTGCGGTGCCAATGGCCATGGTCTCGGCCGGTGTGAAGGCGGGTGGTCGTTTGACCAACCAATCACCAGACACTCGTGCCACTTCTGCGTACCCGCCGTGATGGCCCTCTCCGACACCCCAGCCGTTCAAGATGACATCATCGCCCTTGGCAAAATCCGGGTGTGATGAAGCTTCGACGGTGCCGGTGAAGTCTATTCCAGGAATGAGTGGCCAGCGGCGGATGATGGGGGCATTGCCCGTCAATGCCAAGCCATCCTTGTAGTTGAGAGTTGTATGACTAATGCGAACCGTAACATCACCGTCCATCAGCTCGTCTTCAGAGATATTCTCCCATTTCGCATCGAAGCCATCTTCGGTCTTGCGCGCCATCAAAGCCTTGAACGTCTGCATTCTCAGAAATCTCCCTCATCAATTCGATTTACGACGTTCATAGACGAAGATCACTGGCGGCCGCCAGTCGTTGTTGCAGTTAATTCCTCAAAATCCGTTCGCGACGGCGCGTTCAGCTATCACGGGTTATCCCCAAGGCAGAACGGGTCTGAACTCCGCAGTGCATCACGAGGCTTAGACTTAAGAACTACAATGCACCCCTGGTGCGAATTACTTTGAATACGGAACTCATACAGAGAAATTGAGTGAAGCGAAGTATTAAATTCGCTATTACTAGATGTGGTTGTAGATCTGTCGTGCGATAGCTATATTAGTTCTAATATTTCGCACAATATATTGTTGCAAAACAGATTTATCACCTGATCCGACGAACTAATTGTGCGGAACAACACCAATTACATTGCAATGCAGCATCTTTTTTGCTTGGCATACAACCATCGTCGCAACTAGTCTCTTCCCTAGCGCCGACCTCTTCTGTGGGTCCGCGTCAGTGGTGAAGCCGGGTTTACCGGCGCTTAGGAGGCAACCATGGAACTGCAAATGCGATTGAATATTCTGGGCGCGATTTTATCGTTCGGCTTTTTAGCCGCGATCGTGCTGGGAATGGTCTGAGACGGTACTGGCTGTTTCTACGTAAACGCAGTCTGATTAAACAGCACAAATATACTGAGGCAAGACCCGCAAGTTTCCACCCCTATAGAGAGGAAACTTAAACGGGCACCAAAATTAGAAAGGCTCGGCCCTTCCCCCAAGGGTCGGGCCTTTTTGGTAGCCGCGACCAAGGTCTCTTTAACCGCGGCGGACCATGTAGCCGATTACGGCGCCGATCAAAGGCACAGCCATCGTTGGGACTTTCAATGGAATGGCTGCCAGCAGTCCCGGTACGAAAACAATAAGTGCAGCGCCGATGAGGGCCAGAACCAATGCGGCCGCGAGTGTTGACGACGATGGCATACGCACATCTTTCAACACTTGGGAGCCGACCAAACCGATGATCCATACCAAAACTGCGAAAATGGCCGCGTGCGCAAACGTTTTCAAATCACCTGATAGTGGAATGTAGCGCAAAATATGCGGCGCGATGAACCAGGCGCCTGCAATCTGAAATGCAAGAAGTACGAGATATCCCAACATGCGTCTTCCCCCCAAGGCAGATCGTGAGATCAGCTTATGTTTTGCTACGATCTCCCGTTATTGCCATGTCGGGCGCATTACGCCAAGCCCAGATTAGGCCGCAACCACAGCCTCTTCACGCTTTTTCGATTTGGTGTCGTAGTTCAACACCGGTGCGAGCCAGCGCTCAGCCTCTTCCAATGTCCAGCCTTTGCGTTGGGCATAATCTTCGGCCTGATCGCGTTCGACTTTACCAACACCGAAGTAGTGGCTGTCGGAATGAGAGAAATAAAGTCCAGAAACGGACGAACCTGGCCACATTGCAAAGCTTTCCGTCAACGAGATGCCGGTGTTGGCTTCAACATCCATCAGCGACCAGATGGTTGCTTTCTCCGTGTGGTCTGGTTGGGCCGGATAACCTGGTGCCGGGCGAATGCCCTGATAAGCCTCCAGGATCAAGTCTTGGCTGGACAGCGCTTCGTCATGCGCATAGCCCCAGAATTCACGGCGCACGCGCTCGTGCATGTGCTCAGCAAACGCTTCCGCAAGACGGTCTGCCAGTGCCTTGACCATGATGCGGTTGTAATCGTCCGTCTCTGCAATGTGAGCTTCGATGGCTTCGTCTTCTCCAAAGCCAGCCGTTACGGCAAATCCGCCGATGTAGTCGGCTACGCCGGTGTCTTTTGGCGCAATGAAGTCAGCGGACGCTACATGCGCGCGTTTTCGTGACGGGTCGCGCGCGATTTGCTGGCGTAACGTGTGCAGTGTCGCGATCTCCGCCGTGCGATCATCATCACCATAGACCTTGATATCATCGCCGACGCTGTTTGCCGGCCAGAAACCGATGATGGCAGAAGCCTCAAGCCACTTTTCGTCGACCATACGTTTGAGTAATTCTTGTGCGTCATCGAACAGCTTGCGCGCTTCAACGCCGACGACGTCGTTGTCGAGAATGGCCGGATAGCGACCAGTTAGTTCCCAGGTTTGGAAGAACGGCGTCCAATCAATGTAAGGTACAAGAGTTGCGAGATCGTAGGTTTTGAAAACCTTGGTTCCAAGGAACGACGGCTTGACCGGGGTTGTCGCATCCCAGTCGATGGCAAACTTGTTGGCACGGGCATCACGCAGTGCAATGCGGCGCTTCTTGTGTTCGTTGGCAAGGTGTGCCGTGCGGATCTTCTCGTACTCGACCTTGATGTCACCGAGATAATCGACCGCGCCTGTCTCAGACAAAAGTTTTGAGACAACACCAACGGCACGGCTGGCATCGGTCACGTAAAGCGCCTGGCCCTTCTCGTAGTTGGGGCTAATCTTGACAGCCGTGTGCACGCGGCTTGTGGTTGCGCCACCAATCAGTAGCGGCTTGTTAAAACCTTCCCGTTCCATTTCGGCGGCGACGAAACACATTTCATCAAGCGACGGCGTGATGAGCCCCGATAGTCCAATGATGTCAGCGTCATGCTCTTTCGCGGCTGCAAGAATCTTTGCAGCCGGCACCATGACACCAAGATCGATCACTTTGTAGTTGTTACATTGCAGAACAACACCAACGATGTTCTTGCCGATGTCGTGCACATCGCCTTTGACGGTCGCCATGATGACCTTGCCGGCTGCCGGTTGTTCCACCAGACCCATTTCTTCTTTTTCTTTTGCAAGGTAAGGCTGCAGATAGGCGACGGCCTGTTTCATAACGCGCGCCGATTTTACAACCTGTGGCAGGAACATCTTACCGGCCCCGAACAAGTCACCGACGACATTCATGCCGTCCATCAATGGGCCTTCGATGACGTGGAGCGGACGTGGCAGCTTCTGGCGGGCCTCTTCTGTATCTTCTTCGATGAAGTCGGTGATGCCATGGACAAGGGAGTGCGTCATTCGCTCTTCGACAGAGCCTTCTCGCCACGTCATGTCTTTGACATTGCGCTTGCCCGTGCCGTCACCTTTGAAGCGTTCGGCGGCATCCAATAGTCGGTCCGTTCCGTCCGGTGTCCGGTTCAAAATAACGTCTTCAACGAGATCGCGTAGTTCGGTGGGTATGTCGTCATAAACGCCGAGTTGGCCGGCGTTGACGATCCCCATATCCATACCCGCCTGAATGGCGTGGTAGAGAAACACCGAGTGCATAGCTTCGCGGACGGGCTCGTTACCCCGGAAGGAAAACGACAGGTTCGAAACACCGCCTGAAATGTGGACCAGCGGCATACGCTCTTTGATCTGGCGGGTTGCTTCGATGAAGGCAACACCGTAGCCGTTGTGTTCCTCAATGCCGGTCGCGACTGCGAAGACGTTAGGATCGAAGATTATATCTTCCGGCGGAAAGCCGACTTCCGTCGTCAACAGGTCATAGGCGCGTTGGCAGATTTCGACTTTGCGTTCGATTGTATCAGCCTGGCCTTCTTCATCAAACGCCATCACAACAACGGCTGCGCCATAGCGCAGGACTTTGCGTGCCTGTTCAAGAAATGGTCCGACGCCCTCTTTCATCGAAATCGAGTTGACGATGCATTTGCCCTGGGCGCATTTCAGACCGGCTTCAATGACAGACCATTTCGAACTGTCGATCATGATCGGCACACGTGAGATGTCCGGTTCGGCTGCAATAAGGTTCAAGAACGTGACCATCGCGCGTTCGGAATCTAGCAGGCCCTCATCCATGTTGACGTCAATGATTTGGGCGCCGTTTTCAACCTGCTGGCGGGCAACGGCAAGTGCTGCCGGGTAATCGTCCTGCTCAATGAGTTTGCGAAATTTCGCCGAGCCCGTGACGTTGGTGCGTTCGCCGACATTTACAAAGTTGCGTGCAGCGCTGGAGGTCATCTTATGTCCAATAGTCGTTTGAGGTTTAAACACGTGCGATTGATTTGCGCTCTGGACTACCCAAGAACGAAGGGCTCAAGGCCAGAAAGCCGCATCTTTGGTGCGATCTCAGGCAATTTACGTGGGGGGTGTGCGGCCACAGCATCTGCGATGGCACGAATGTGGTCCGGCGTCGAACCGCAACAGCCGCCGATGATGTTCAACAATCCCTCCTCGGCCCAACCTTCCAACTGGCAGGCCATCGAGTGGGGCTCTTCGTCGTACTCACCCATCTCGTTTGGCAGGCCCGCGTTTGGGTGTGAGGAAATGCGAACATTTGCGATTTTGGAAAGCTCGACGAGATAGGGCCGCATCGCAGAAGCTCCCAGCGCGCAATTCACACCAATAGAGAACGGCTTCAAGTGACGCATCGATTGCCAGAAGGCTTCGACAGTCTGGCCCGACAATGTACGCCCAGACGCATCTGTAATCGTGCCGGAGATCATGATTGGCAGCTTCACGCCACTTTCTTCAAATGCTTCCAGCGTTGCGTAGCCCGCAGCCTTGGCGTTGAGGGTATCAAAGATCGTCTCAATCAGAATGATGTCAGCGCCACCTTCGATCAGACCCAAAACCTGCTCTTTGTAGGCTTCACGTAGATCATCGAAGGATGTGTTGCGGTAACCGGGGTCGTTGACGTCTGGAGACATCGACGCCGTACGATTGGTCGGCCCGACGGCACCGGCGACAAAGCGCGGCTTGTCAGGCGTTTTGGCGGTGTATTCGTCGCACGCTTTGCGCGCTAATTTCGCGGCCTCAACATTGATCTCGCGCGACAGCTCTTCCATGCCGTAGTCAGCCATGGATATTACCTGGGCGTTGAACGTATTGGTTTCAATAATGTCGGCGCCGGCTTCCAGATACTCGCGGTGGATATCGAGGATCATTTCAGGTTGTGTCAGCACCAGGAGATCGTTGTTGCCTTTGACGTCCTGCGACCAATCCTTGAAACGCTCACCGCGATAAGCGGCCTCGTCCGGTTTGTGCCGCTGGATCATCGTGCCCATAGCGCCATCGAGGACGAGCATCCGTTTATCTACAGCAGCGATCAGCGTGGCGGTGCGGTCAGTCTGTGTCATGGTTGCGAAGTCTCGATTTCAATTGTTTATGTGAATGATGGCGCGTTACGCCGCCGTTTGTTGCTCGCCATTGGATTTGCTTGAGCGGCGCGGACGAAGTCCTAACAGGTGGCAGGTCGCATAAACCAGATCAGCGCGGTTCAA
>JAJFHI010000329.1 GCA_021775715.1 Hyphomicrobiaceae bacterium
CTGGTGACGCAAAACGGCCTGCCGTTTCTGCTGCCAGACCACCTTGCCGACACGACGACCGCGTTTGCCGAGTTGTTCAAGCATGTCGCGCCATATCTGTGCACGCAGCCTTGTTACTTTGGCGGCCCTTTTGCACTGAACCTTGCAACCGACACGCGCAAGCTTACCTGTATTGAGCCTAAAAAATTAAGGTCACGCGCCAAAAAACGGCGAATTTCCGATCTGAAGTATTGGACACCCGAAGTCCACCAGGGCGCGTTTGCGCTGCCAGCCTATGCCGGGGCAATTGTTGAGAAGGCGATTGCGAAGGCGCGGAAGAAGAAGTCGTAATGCAGTATTGAGCAGAACCAGCCAAAAAAAACCGCGTCCATCTGGCAACGGTCCGAATGCCAAATGAACGCCGAAGATCAAATCCACAGCCCGGAATGCCACAGGTCCAAAGACCTGACCACACACGTATGTTAAGAGACTGTGAAGGTGGTCTTGCGTACGATACGCCAAGGACCAGGGGCGATTCGGGGTACTTCAGGAATGACTTTTCGCGTTTCACGCATGTTTTCAGCGCTGACATTACCAGCGGCAACCGTATTGGCATTGAGCTTTTTTGTTGTCGGCACGACGACTGCGACGCCAGCTGGTGCGCAAGGTCGGGCTGTCCACGTTGGAGGCGGTGGTGGCTTCAAGCCGAAGTACGAAGGTTCCGATGAATACGACGGGTTCGCCGTCCCCATCATCATTCCTGATTTCGGCCAGAACCTGTTTGCTGGACGCCTGGATTTCCGCGGTCTCGACGACGCACGCTTTGAAGCCTTCCGGGCAGACCCAACTGGGCGCAGCGGGTTTGTTGCCGGTCCTGTGATTGGCTATCGCTTCGAGCGCGAAGAAGAAGACGGCGACAAGTTGCGCGGCCTTGGCGATATCGATGGTGGTTTCATCGGTGGTGCCTTCGTCGGCTATCGCTTCGGCGTCTTCGGCGTTGATGCAGCTTACAAATACGATTTCGGCGACGACGCCGGTTCGCTGATCGACTTTTCGGCAAGCGTCAAACGGCGCATCTCCCCCCGGGTCGAGATCACCGGTCGGATCGGCACCACTTATGCCGATGAAGATTACACACAGACATTCTTTGGTGTCACAGCCGCACAGGCGGCAACATCGGTCGCCGGTCTTCAGGCATTTGAAGCAGAGGCTGGCATCAAAGACGTCTACGTACAGGTTGGTTCCAAAATCAATCTTGACGATCGCTGGACGCTTCGTGGCCAGGCGCGCTATGCGCGTCTCCTCGGCGATGCGGCCGACAGCCCGGTGATCGAGACAGAAGATCAGTTCTCCGGCAGCCTCGGCCTGACGTACAAGATTTACACCGACTGAACAAAGCGCCCGCCACGATCAAGAAATCCTAATTGTCATTCTCGGGCCAAGCCCGGGGGGCTATCGTGCCACGTCCGACCTATTTAGAAATGGCGCAATCTTACTTTCCAATAAAAACGAACTTGGATTGGAATGGGTCCTCGGAATAAAGCCGAGGATGACAATTGAGGCCTAAGGTGGGTGGTGGTTGGCAGAGATTGTTTTGCCTCACGCGCCGTGCCGGGTGCTATCGCACCCTGGCGCTCCGGCGGGGCGCTGCAACGCAGCGGGTCGCGGTGCTCCCTGGCCGTGCAATAAACGTTTTCCTTGCTCGGTTTGTCCGGAACACACAGGCGTGGATGCCTACAAGCCGCCGAGTAAATACGGAGGGAAATGTGCCTTATCGCGAGACCGCTGTTGCCCCTTGCTCAATCTCGGCGCATGGCACCCGGGTTTGATCGTACGAGCGACAAGCCCCCGTGCGGAGCCTGCCCGCAGGGCAGAATAGCGTGAGCACAGAACTACTTATGCGATGATGTGAGCGACAAGCGAGCGTCTGAACCGTTCCCGGCGCCGTGCGCAGCCTGCCCGCAGGGCAGAACAGCGTGAGCACATGTTCCTCGCGGGACAAAATACACCCGCAGTTCCTTACGTAACAGTCCCGCCAATATGTTCGTGGTTGAAAGGCCATGTTGATCACACCCTCTTTTCGATCACACATATTGGAGACCATGTTTCATGTCTTACCGATTATTTTTCTCGAACATTTTTATTGCAATTTCCTTTGCCCTTTTGGCTTTCATCGCAGCCTCGCCGATGTCGCAAGCCGGAACGCCAGCCGCGGTAGCACCAGCGGCCGCAACGCAAACGTTTCAGCAGTTGGCGACCGTTACAGCACCCGGCTTGTTTGCGAAATAGAATACGGCTGGAAATTTCGCGACCAAACCGAAATTCTAGCGCGTTTAGTTCAATGGTCAAACGACGACGGAATGCTGCAGCGGCTTGTCGAAGTGCTCTGGCCTCTACCTGTCGGGTAGCTCGTCGACCAACCATCTATGAGCATGCTTCGCGACAGAGAAAATCCAACCGCAGTTAGTCCGTTCCCCTAATGCGGTTGGTCGCGCGGACGATCGAGGGCTCCATCGCCTCGGGCGTCCGCGCTGTTCAGCGTCTACGAAATTCTGACACCCGCGGCCGTGACGGTCAGCCCCGATCCAAGCCTTTCGCCGCAAGCTCAGACTCGTACTCGGCCCAGCGCTGATCTTTCTCACGCCCAAGCGTGTCGAGATAATCCCACGTGAATAGCCCTGTGGAATGACCATCACTGAAGATAATCTTGACCGCGTAATTGCCAATCGGCTGCAGCTCGGTCATGAGCACGCGTCGTTTGCCACCAAGTGTCACGCGCTGTTCCGGGGAATGACCCTGCACTTCTGCCGACGGACTCATCACGCGTAACATTTCTGCGGGAAGCTCGTAGCCGTCACCTGAATCAAAAGTGATCTTCAGCAAATCGCGGTCGTGATTGACCCGCAATTCGGTCGGCCAGACGCTTTTGTCTTCACTCATTTGAGTTGTTTCTCACATTGTTCGCTTGGCGAATTTATTCAAACACGATGCTTGGTGCCGCACGCGTTGCTTCGGTATTGGTCGCCAGGCCTTCCCAGGCCGTGGCTGCCAGATCACGATAGATCTTCGCATACGGGCCTTCGGGCTCGGTTGCTGTAATCGGCTGGCCCGAGTCAGACTTTGCCCGAATGTCCATGTGCAGCGGTACACCGCCGAGGAAAGGAACACCGAGTTTTTCGGCTTCGTTTGCAGCACCGCCGTGGCCGAAGATCTCCGAGCGCTCACCGCATGACGGGCACACGAAGAAACTCATATTCTCGATGATACCGAGCACGGGAATATCAACCTTGCGGAACATGTTGAGCCCCTTGCGGGCGTCGATCAATGCGAGGTCTTGCGGCGTGGACACGATAATCGCACCCGACAACGGCACCTGCTGCGCCATCGTCAACTGCACGTCGCCTGTGCCCGGCGGCATATCGATCACCAGCACGTCGAGATCTCCCCACGCCACTTCGCGCAACATTTGGTTGAGGGCCGAGACAACCATAGGACCGCGCCAAATTACCGGCGTGCCTTCATCGACCATGAAGCCCATCGACATACACTTGATGCCATAGGCTTCCATCGGGTTGAGTTGATTGCCGCCACCTGGAACCGGTGTTGGACGTCCCGTAATTCCAAGCAAACGCGGTTGCGAAGGACCATAGATATCGGCGTCGAGAATACCCACTTTCAACCCGAGCGCCTTGAAGCCGAGCGCGAGATTGACCGTCGTCGTTGATTTGCCAACGCCGCCTTTGCCCGAGGCAACCGCGATCAGATGTTTGACGCCCGGCACGCCGACTGCGGCCGGCTGCGCTTGGGGAGGTGCACTCGGTGGCGGCGGAGCGCTTGCGACAGGCGTGCTGCCATTCTTACGCTGACGCGCCTCCTGCACACGTGGGTTCTCATGCACTTTGCCGCCGGACTTCGGCGCTCCCGGCTGCACATCAGCCGTCAACACGGCCGTCACGCCCGAGATACCGTCGATATCACCAACCACCTTGGCGGCGGCCTGGCGCAGCGGCTCCAGCTCTTCGGCACGTTCTTCGGGAATTGTTATGGAAAAGTAGGCGCGGTCGTCCTTCAGAAGAACTTCGGAAACGAGGCCTAGCTCGATGATGTTGCCGTCAAGATCTGGGCCTTTGACGCGGCGCAGTGCTTCAAGCACCTGCTCCTTGGTAACGGTCATTTTGTGTTGTTTCTCCACCTGATAAGACGATTTTGGCAGGATATAAGCAGAGCCTGTCGGCGAAGTCACGCACAGGCCAGTTGGCTCCTGGAAGCGATTGCCCCCATATGGGGTTTACTAGGTCTTGGAATAAGGTCCGCCATGAAAGAATTCACCGTCCGCCCTACGCCCGACGATCCCCGCCTCTCGACCCTTGTTGATGGCATCGACCAAACCGGTGCGAAGGTCACAACTGATGTGGTAACGGAACGTCCGCTGACCTTGTTTCTTAACGCCCGCGAGATCGTGACGATGATGACCATCGGCGATCACCCGGACCTGCTGGCGGTCGGCTACCTCTTAAACCAGGGCATGCTGCAAACCGATGATGAGATTACGGCCATCGAGTTTGACGACGACCTCGGCGTCATCGTCGTACGCACGACGCGCGAGACGAACTACGAAGACAAGCTGAAAAAGAAGGTCCAGACGTCGGGCTGTGCGCAGGGCACGGTGTTCGGCGACCTGATGGAAGAATTCGAGACAATTGCGCTTAAGTCGGACGCCAAGTTGAAGACGAGTTGGCTTTATGCGTTGGCGAAAAAGATCAACACCGAGCCAAGCCTCTATCTTAAAGCCGGCGCGATCCATGGCTGTGTGCTGTGCCGCGAGGACGAGCCGCTCGTCTACATGGAAGACGTCGGCCGCCACAATGCGATTGATAAAATCGCCGGCTACATGTTTTTGAATAACACTCCTCCCGATGACAAAATCTTCTACACCACCGGGCGGCTCACGTCAGAGATGGTGATCAAGTGCGTGAAGATGCGCATTCCTATTTTGGCGTCCCGCTCGGGCTTCACGGCGTGGGGAGTGGACTTAGCCAGGAAGTCCGGCCTCACCCTCATCGGCCGCGCGCGCGGGCAACGCTTTGTGGCGCTGGCAGGAGCAGAGCGGATTGAGTTTGATGTGGAGGTGTGAGGGGGAGGAGTGAGTTGTTAAATGCAGCTCATCAGGCGTCTCCTGGCTTCGACCCAAGGCGCACGCTGCTTCATTGACTATCCGCACACGTCCACACATGCAATTATAGATGTATGCGAATCAAATCTGTGAACTTCAGACAATTCCGTCGCTTCGCTGACCTTACAATCAGCGACATCCCACCAACGGCTCGCTTAGTCATAATGCTTGGTCCGAATGGAAAGGGTAAATCATCTGTTTTTGACGGGTTCCTCTCCTCGAGTCGGGAGCTAGGAGGTTGGGGCTTCAATATTAACGACGACTATTTTCAAAGGCAGGCCGACATTGCAAATAACGATGGTGCTGTTCGGACTGTTGAGTTTCATTCACTCGTCCCCCTTGGTCAGAAGGAACGCCGAAAGTTATTCAACGTAAGAACAGCTCATCGCAACGATCCGGACTTTGGCGCACAACGGATAGAACGCCCCGCTGCAGCGGTCGACGAACTACGTTTCAGTAGAACTATTGATAATGATGCAGCCATAAAGAAAAACTATGACCGATACATCTATCGAACGATAGATGACGTTTACGACCCAAATAGCAACGTCAATCGCAAACTTTCCGTTGAAGACTATGCCGCAACATTAGTCCGTCGAATTTCCGAACCGTTGGAGCGCGTCCTACCGGGTTTGAAGTTTGTGTCGTTGGGTAAGCCAGGCCAAGGCGACGCAACATTTTACTTTTCAAAAGACGGACAGAATGAATTCCAATTCAAGAACCTGTCCGGCGGTGAGAAGGCAGCATTTGACTTACTCCTGGACATGGTGGTGAAGGTCGAGGAATTCAATGATACGATATTCTGTATCGATGAGCCGGAGGCACACCTTAACCCCGCCGTTCATGGTCAGTGTTTACAGGAGCTATACGAGTTAACACCAGGAAATTGTCAACTCTGGATTGCCACACATTCTATTGGCATGTTGCGCCGTGCCCGCGACCTTGCCATCCAAAACCCCGGACAAGTCATCTTTTTGGATTTTGATAAAAACTGCGATAGCCAAGTTGATCTCAAACCGGTTGCAATGACACGAGAGAATTGGAGCCAGGCGCTCAAAGTTGCCCTTGACGACTTGGCCGCGCTTGTAGCCCCAGAGCAAATTATTGTTTGCGAAGGAGGCAACAAAGCGACTGCTGGGCAGCTCAAGGAAGACGCCATAGATGCTGTGATTTACAATCAGGTGTTTAGTCAAGAGTATCCAGGTGTGCGCTTCTTTTCTGCAGGGTCACATTCGGATACGGCGCACGCGAAGAACGCACTCTTGTCAATTTCCAGTTCGGTTTTAACGGGATTGACGGTAAACAGATTGATTGATCGCGACGATCGATCTGACGTGGAGGTTGCGGAAGCTCGTGCTTCAGGTGTGCTTGTGTTGAAGGAACGCCATCTAGAATCTTATATTTATAGCAATGAGATTCTTGAAAGGCTGTATGCCGACCGAGAACAACTGGATAAGCTGGATGCCATCATCTGAATGAAGAAGTGCCTGCTCGATAAAATCGAACGCCCGGACGACGTCAAATCAGTAAGTGGAAAACTATACGTTGCGATAAAGAATGCTTTGAGCTTGAAACATGCTGGAAACAATCAAAAAGCATTCATGCGTGATACGTTAGCGCCACTATTGACCCCAGAGACTGAGACGTACAAAAAACTGAAGTCCTGTATATTTGAGCGGTGAATTTTCGTTCAAGCCAACAAAAACCCACCCCAACAAGATCGTAACCCCGGCAAAGGCCCGCGCCCAAGCGAGCTTCCGCAGCGGTGATGTGGAGGTGTGAGGGGGAGCTAATCGCCGCGTTTAACACCGGCGCCGTGATGATACACCAATTGCCCACCGTACCAGCCGCCAACCATCATCACGCCAAACCCGACGACACTGAGAGCGATGGAGAGAAGTTGCGGCTCAAGAACCGGGGTCATGTCATCTAGGCGAGCAAGCAGTGCACAAAGATAGACCGTCCAAGCCGAGCCCATAAGGATCATGTGCCGGTTACCGTCGCGTTCGGCCGCCTCGTCAAGTTTGGCAAGATCGATACTGCCAGCAATCATTGCCGGAACGGCACTTAGAAGGCCGACAGCAAGCAACAACCAAGCATAAGACCATGCTTGAGTGAAGCCAGCTAATGAAAGCCCGTCACACGCCGTGGCCAACGACCACGAGGCAACTGGAAAGTGGACCAGCATGGCGTGTAACGGGTGTTTGAAGATGCGCATTTTGAGCCAGACCTAAAGCAAACCAAAGACAGCATTGCTCAATAGGAGAAAGCCGACGACTGCGGCGCCTGCATGAATCATCACAATGCCACTTGGTGCGATCTTTTTCTGCTTGTGCTGCCAAGCGAGATAAAATCCGCCCAGTGCTGCAACAACGAGGATAGCCAGCGCAATCGGCACATGTCCGCTCGCACCTTCTAAGATAGCGTACGCAACGAAAACTAAGCCCAGAGCGCCAAGACCAGCATGCGCCAAAGAAAGGCCCCATGGCGCGAAATGTCCGCGGAGAACGTAGCTCGCGAGTACGAGGCCGCCCAAAGCGGCAGCAGCAAATGAAATTACGGCATATGTCAGCATAATAAGGTCCTGCTCAATGTTTGTGTTGTGGTGTCAACGAGCAGCAATCGGGTACGGTCAGTGATGCTAATGTTGTGTTGTATTTGGTGATGTAGGGGGCTGTTTTTGGAGACACAGCAATACGGCCTTCGTCGTTCTGTCACAATGCTCTCCGCCAAACGGAAACGCCTTCAGAGATACAGCTGTGACATGGTCTTGCAGACCCGCTCGCAGTTGCACCTTTGCGCGATGCAGCCGCGTTTTCACGGTTTCTGGACGAATGCCAAGTGCATCAGCGGTTTCGACAATTGACATCTGTTCAACTTCACGCAAAACGAAAACTTCTCGGAAGCCATCAGATAACTTGTCAATTTCCTGCTCTAGAAGTTTGCGAACATCACTAATAGCCGCGAGTTGCTCTGGGTTGATTTGATCTGAGTCCATTGCAGCCTTGCTTTCGAGATCCGGCCGGTCCTCCAACATGTCTCCGGACGCAATCGGTTGCGCTCGGAGCTTAAGCTGACGAACGCGGGAAATTGACATGTTGACGGTCACGCGCGCCAACCAGGCACCGATACTTGCGACATCCCTCAACGTGTCGAGGTCCGTAAACGCTTTTACAAACGCATCCTGCACAATGTCTTCAGCCTCAGCATCGTTACGCAA
>JAJFHI010000330.1 GCA_021775715.1 Hyphomicrobiaceae bacterium
TGGTTCGGTTCTGGACGAGGGTGTCGAGAAGATCGCAGAGATCTGGAAGCAGACCGAAGAGATCAGTGTTTCCGACCGTTCGCTGGTGTGGAACTCGGACCTGATCGAGACGTTGGAATACGACAACCTGATTGCGCAGGCAGCTGTTACCGTGAACGGCGCTGCCAACCGCCAGGAAAGCCGTGGTGCGCATGCGCGTGAAGACTTCAGCGAACGTGATGACGAGAACTGGATGAGGCACACGCTGGCGTGGGCCGACTATGACGCCAAGAAAGTGACGTTGGACTACCGTCCGGTGCACACCTACACGATGACAAACGAGATCGCATATATCGAGCCGAAGGCTCGGGTTTATTAGCTTGATGTTGTTGGGCTGTTGATTGCAGCCCGTTGGTGGAATTGGGATTTATCGGTACCGAAAAGATGCTTCGCGTGGCATGTCACGCGGTTCGGTCTGGAAATAGCGAGACGAGAAGAACATGGTCGCACTGACACTTCCAAAGAACTCGATTGTCCAAAAAGGCAAGGTCTGGAATAAGCCAGAAGGTGAAGGCCGCTGGAAGGAAATTCAGGTCTATCGCTGGAATCCCGATGACGGCTTGAACCCGCGTACCGACACGTACTGGATCGACCAGGACGATTGCGGGCCGATGGTTTTGGATGCGATCAACAAGATCAAGAACGACATCGATCCAACGTTGACGTTCCGCCGATCGTGCCGCGAAGGCATCTGCGGATCATGTTCGATGAACATCGATGGCACGAACACGCTGGCCTGCCTCAAGGCCATCGAAGAGGTGGAAGGTGCGGTCAAGATCTACCCGCTGCCGCATATGTCAGTGGTGAAGGATCTCGTACCTGACATGACGAACTTCTACGCACAGCATCGCTCAATTGAACCTTGGCTTAAAACGGACACGTCGACACCACCGACCGAGTGGAAACAGTCGCGTGATGACCGCGAGCAGTTGGATGGTCTTTACGAGTGCATTCTATGCGCATGTTGTTCGACATCATGCCCAAGCTATTGGTGGAATTCGGACCGTTATCTCGGTCCGGCCATCCTGCTTCAGGCGTATCGCTGGGTGAACGACAGCCGCGACGAAGCGACCGGCGAGCGGCTCGACAACCTCGAGGACCCGTTCCGCCTCTACCGTTGCCATACAATCATGAACTGTTCGAAGGCTTGCCCGAAAGGCCTCAATCCAGCCCAGGCGATTGCCGAGCTGAAGAAATTGATGGTTGAGCGCCGGGTCTAGGCTGACCTTACAGACTTGAAGTCAAGAAGGACCGTTTGAGGCTATGTTGCCTTGGATGGTCCTTTTGTTTGAGTGGACGGACATATGATCACGAGATCAACGGCTAGGAAGTCTTCCGACACGCAGGGTTCTGGCCGCCTGCTCCATATTCACACTGCAAACAGCATCGCGGAAGCACACGTCGTCGCTTCAGCCCTTGATGCCGAGGGTATCCCGGTGTCGTTGAACGGGATCGGGCATGCCAGCATGGCCTGGGACCATCTCATTGCGCTGGGCGGCATCAAAGTCATGGTTCCGTGCGTGTGCAAGGATGCGGCAGCCACGCGGCTGTCGGCGACATATTTTGAACCACCTGCCTGGCAAGCCCCGAAATTTTGGCGCCATTGGTGGTTAAATGCACCGTTTGCCATATTTGGTGGATTAAATGGCGTTGGGTTTCCGCCATGGGTTCGCGAGAAAAACAGGTTTTTCTTGATTGCTCTAACTGTTTACGTGGCCGGATTTCTTTTATTCGACCCGAGTATGATTTTTAAACTCTACGCTGTGATCTTAAATCGCTGATATACAACGCAACTCGGGTTAAAAATGATCGTGTGATGTTTTGAGTTACAAATCAAAATTGCCGAAATGTCCTTTTATTGAAAACTTGGAGTGAACTCCCAACTAGGCAATTGCCAAAAAGGAAGGCCGATGGCGCATTTCGCTGCCATCGGCCTTATCCGTCGTGTCTGCAAACTTGAAGAAATGTACCGTCACGCGCGCCCCGAGTGCCCAACCCGGGGGCGCGCTATGGCACAAACTGCTTTTAGGCAGCCTTCTTGCGGCGGGCCGGAGCTTTACGCTTAGCTGCAGTCTTGCGCGCTGCCGGCTTACGGCGAGCTGCTGGCTTCTTAGCCGCTTTGCGCTTAGCTGCTGGTTTGCGCTTGGCTGCTGTCTTTTTAGCTGCCTTACGTACAACCTTCTTCTTAGCGACTTTCCGGACGGCTTTCTTCTTAGCTGCTGGTTTGCGCTTAGCTGCTGTCTTTTTAGCTGCCTTACGTACAACCTTCTTCTTAGCGACCTTCCGGACGGCTTTCTTTTTAGCCGCTGGTTTCCGCTTAGCAACAGTCTTCTTAGCTGCTTTACGGACAACTTTTTTCTTAGCGACGATTTTTCTCTTAGCAGGTGCCTTCTTCTTGGCTGCTGCTTTCTTTTTTACTGCTCGTGCCATAGTTTTCTCTCTCTCTCCAAAGAAATAGTTCGAATCAGTTTGAACAAAAAAAATATGTGCAAGTTCGAGGAATTTGTTGACAATTAAATTCACTTGGAGGGTGAGAAAGTTCTGCAAAGGGTCAAAAGTGTTGCTTTAAGTCCTCAATTTTTTGTTTTTGGGTTCGCAGAAACAAAAATGGAAAATATAAAATAGAAATACGCGATGTTTTTGAAAACGTATTTTTCCAAGAATAAAACTTTGAAATACAAAAAATGAATTGGCCATACGCTGTTTGTTTTTTTATTTCCAAAAACAGAAAATAGTTTTTTGTTTGCGGTTGCGAATGAGATCTTGCCTATGGATCCGGATTTTTTCGGTGGCGAATATCGTTTCTTGCGACGGTCTAGCTAGGGGGCGGTGTCGCAGCGTGGTCGCGGCGACCGTTCCTGACAGAGTTGAGACGTGAATCCGCGGATAATTGGGGCATGTCATACGAGCGACATGCCGATTTGCTTCATACACAGCAACGGAAGAACATTTGAGATGTACGGGATTGGTATTTCGTCGATGTACGTCTTGGTTGTCTCTTCCGGTCGGATCTGATGCGGCAGGTGCTGTTCGCGCAATAGAAACGCCGACTTCGGGTCCCGAGGCCGGCGTTTTTCATATTTCGCCCTATTTTATAAGTGTTTCAGGCGTTTTACGTGCGTACTACCGGCGGTGTAAAGCCGCGACAGATCGATTACGCCACCTTCATTAAGCGCTTTTGTAGATCCAGCACGGCCATCATGTAGCTTGTGCGATCTTCCATCGCTTCGGCCAGGATTGAGAAGTAGTTTGGGCCCTGCGGCAAGATTTCGCCAACGACCTCGCCATATTCAAAGCGCAGATCAGCTTCGTGTCTGCGTGCAATAGCCTGCATGCGCCGATTTTCAGCTAGGCAGCTCATGTATAGTTGGGTGACACCACGGTTTCGCGCTGCGGTTATGACGCGGCCCATGAGTTCGGTGCCGATCCCGTGATCCTGAAAGCGTGTTTCGACCGAAAATGCCGCTTCGGCTTCATGTCCCCACGTGTCGCCAAGTTTTTTCAGCTCTGCGGTCGCGTGAATCTGGTCATCAGAGAAATATGCGTAAGCGACACTGCCCATTTCGGCCATGCGTCCGGCATAAACAACAATAAAGTCATCTGAAACAGTGTGCGCGAACCGCATACGACGCGCTTCTTTGTCCAAACGCAGAAGGTGATCCCCAAATTTGTCTGTTTCGGTCGGCCGAAGTTTCCGAATGAGCCCGTTCTTGTAATATTGTACGTCCATAAACTCGATCTCCGCTCGTGTGCTGGGCCCGGTTCGCGCTGTTAGCCTCTAACAGCGCGTTCGTGCTACCCACACTGGCTTTGTTCATAAGACCCACATACCCTTTCGCACCTCTAGGGGTATGTGGTGCAGTGCACAATACGTTGCAACGGTGTCGCGAGGATGTGGCGAACGAGCATGCGGGCAATGGCATCTCGACGCATGGGAAATAAAGAGCAGAGCGGTAAGTTGTTGCCACTTCAACACTAATTTTGCTCTGCAGGCGTTCCGAAGTCCCGTAGTTCGGGGCGTAGCACTACTTCGGCGTGCCTAGGTGCAAAGTTTGTCTATCTGTAGAACCGGAAGGTTTGAATGTTTGTCATGGCAGGGTTGCCAGGGGTGGGACGATCTTGGTCAAGAAGCTGACGGTTTGCGATCACTACGATGCATGGGTTGAGGCCGGAGAAATCGAAGCCGACGCGGTGCAGCGGGTTGCGGCGGTTCATCTGGGCATGGTCGGCCGCACGCTCCGCCAGCGCCAGCCCGTCCAACCAAGGCTGTTCAACCTCTTCAGGCGTCCGCCCGAGCGGGACGTGATCCGGGGTCTCTATTTGTTTGGCGGTGTCGGGCGCGGCAAGACCATGCTGATGGACCTGTTTTTCGAGATTTGCGCCTTCCAGCCAAAGCGTCGCCTGCATTTCCACCAATTCATGGCCGAGACCCACGATCGCATCGCGACTGCACGTGATTCGGTCGAGGGTGACCCTATACCAGCCGTTGCAGCTGTTATCGCCAAAGAAGCGCAATTGTTATGCTTTGACGAGCTTCATGTCACCGATATCGCTGATGCGATGGTGTTGAGCCGCCTGTTCCGCGAATTGTTCAAATTGGGCGTTGTCGTTGTGGCAACGTCGAACGCAGCTCCCGATGATCTCTACCGGAACGGACTAAACCGCCAGCTTTTCTTGCCTTTCATCGATCTGTTGAAAGTCCATATGGACGTCTTTGAGTTGAGGGCCGCCAAGGACTACAGGCGCGACAAACTGGCGGGACAGTCTCTATATGTGACGCCGATTGGGCCACAGGCAAACCACGCGCTGGATCAACATTGGTTGAGATTGACCGGTCAGGTGACAGGTCCATCGCGGGCGCTGGAGGTGAAAGGACGCCAAGTCAACGTGCCCCAGGCATTGAGAGGTGTGGCGCGGTTCAGCTTCGCGGATTTGTGTGAAAATCCGCTCGGCAGTCTCGACTACCTTCAAATCGCGCAGGCATTCCATACCGTGTTGATCGACCGGATTCCTCGTCTGGGCCCTTCAAAACGCAATGAAGCCCGGCGATTCATCAATCTGATCGACACGCTCTACGACGCTCGCGTCTGCCTGATTGTGTCCGCTGATGCCGAGCCAGATGATTTGTATGATCATGGCGATGGGGCGGATCTGTTCTTACGGACGGCGTCACGACTAACCGAAATGAGAAGTGAGGCCTATCTCGATGCCCGTGGCGCGCGCGGGGCCGAGGTTGAAACCGTCTGAGTTTCGGGCATTGCTGATTTTCGTGTCCGTCGTTGGTCGTAAGCTGGTTCGCCTTGAATATTAGGGTGTTTCAGGCTAACG
>JAJFHI010000034.1 GCA_021775715.1 Hyphomicrobiaceae bacterium
CTCGACGGTGAAGAGGTTTCAGCGCGCGGGTTTGTATTTTACACCAATTTCGAAAGCCAGAAGGGTGTGGAGCTTTTAGCGTCCGGCAAGGCGGCGTTGTTGTTTCACTGGAAGAGTTTACGCCGCCAGGTACGTGTGCGCGGGACCGTGACGCCGGTAAGCGATGCTGAGGCGGACAAATATTTTGAAACCCGTCCGCGCGGCAGCCGTATTGGTGCCTGGGCGTCTGACCAGTCGCGGCCATTGGCGTCTCGTGCCGAGCTTGAAGACAAAGTTTCCAAGTTGACGGAGAAGCTTGGCGATGATCCGATCCCGCGTCCGCCGCATTGGTCCGGCTTTCGCGTCGTGCCGTATGAGATTGAACTCTGGGATGATGGCGAGTTTCGTTTGCATGACCGCATCGTGTTCCGGCGGACGGCGGCAGACGATGCGTGGAAGAAAACTCGATTGTATCCGTAGCGGTCGGCTTGTTGGCCTGGGGCGTTGCTTACTTGAGATTGATCGCGAGGATGCAACCACTTTCGTGCAGCAAATCGGGTCTGAACGCGTCAGGCCGTGGCGTCAGATCAAACCGCTGATGTGCGCAAGGGCCTGATGTGCTGGCAAGCCACGTCCATCGATCCGCCTCATCCGTCGATCGATCGTTGATCTGCCCGCCGACGACGATGGGCGTAATGGCACCGTCGCCACGGGCCCTTGCGGATATTGTCATCCAATCGGTGAGGGCCAGCATCTCGGGACATCGCGCCGGCGCTTCACGGCAGCGCCTAGAAAACGCGACGGAGGCAAACCAGCGAACGTGCTTGCCGTTGTAAATCCGAACAGCTGTGCCGGCCGCTGAAATACGATCACTTGGATCGACTATGTCTTGGGCCTGATCCCTGCCAGCAGCGTTCGTCAGTTCAATTTCGCTAACGGCATCGGCCAGATTGTCCTCGCGTGTCACCGCTGCCGAAGTTACATGGGACACAGGTGCGGTTCTGCCAAGCTCGGGCAAGTGACGCACGCCGGTGACCCTGACGCCTTTTTGAAAACGGATGGCGATTGCAGTTGTGCCATATTCGGCTGGCTTGCTGCGCCGCCCGGTATGAACGTCGTCGAGTGATTTCAGGAGCTGCCTGGAAGCAATGACCTTCCATTTGCGTGCGGAAAATAGACGACGGACTTCGCGAAGACTGCGAACACCCTGCAGCAGGACCACATCGGCTTTCAAATTCACCGGATCAAACCGAACTGCCGGTGCTGTCTCGCGTTCTGCACCAAACGTGTGGCGCCAAGTTTTTTTCTTTTGTGTCGGACGGGACAGCATGCCGGCTTTGATTGCATCGTCGAGATGCCAGCTGACAACCCTCAATTCCTGCTTGACGGGTGCTGCCGCTGCGGGTCGCGTGGAAAGGTCAATATTGAATTCAGGTTCAGGATAAGCGTCTACGGCCCAGATCACGGGTTGGTCTTCGATCGTCGCGTCTGCTGGGGCCTGAGGTGCGGCGGGGCCGGTTGACGGCGCAAATGGTTCTTGCGCCCAAGGCTCAGCCCCCGGCAGAGCCATCACAATGACTGCCGCCAGCATAAAAGCCTTCAGCCGAAATCGGGGAGGATCGCGATAGCAATGGCGTGGACGAAAGCTTTTTAAAACCAAGTAGTGCACCCCACGTTTGGTCTGTGCCGGCCAGATGGATCGATCTGGCCCGGCACCATATTGCGTGGTCAAAAGGTAAAAGACCGGGCGAGTCGCAACAAGTTTGACACTGTACGTTCGATGACACTCTTGTTGAAAAACACTGCATTCGCCATTTCGTGTTCGCTAATTTTGGACAATCGGCGGGGCTTGTGTAGCGCCATGGCATCGTGTTTGGACAGGTATCGACGTGGATATTGATCCCAAAGCCTGAATATCGTCCAACTTACCCCGCAATGGGATCAAGTGCGCTGGCGCGGTTGTCAGCCGGGCGCGGCGCGGGTAAGTCTGCGTTGAAACAGGACGACGCTGGCAATGCGAAATAAACACGATTTTGAGCAGCCGACGGCTTTGGCCGTTTGGACCAGCCGTGTTGCTGTGTTCAGCGCTTGCATTCTGGTTGCCGGCCTTGTGCTGCACCGTCTGTTTGCGATGCCGACTCCGATTATGTTGAACCTAGTCGGTTTCAGCTTTGCTGGTGCTGTCATGACCTTGCTGCTCGGCTTCGTTGCGAGCATCTTCATTTGGCGTAAGGGCGGTGATGGTGTGGCGCGGATCGTGCTCGGCGCCGGCATTGCGCTGAGTATCCTGGCCTGGCCAGCAAGTGCTGTGCCGACCATGATGTCGCTGCCACGCATCAACGATGTCACAACGCATCCCGAACAACCGCCGCCATTCGTTGAAGTGGCTCGAACACGCCCAGAGGGCGCAAACACAACCACATACCCCGGCGAAGCTTTTGCCCAGGTCCAGAAGGTCGCCTACCCAGACCTGATGCCGCTTGTCATACGCCGTTCCGCGAGCGAGACATTCGAAGTTGCCGTGCAGGCCATACATCGCCTTGAGATGAGCATTGTTCGTGAAGTCCCGCCGGGAAAAATCGAGCAGCAACCAGGCTACATTGAGGCCATCGACAAGACGCTACTCCTTGGCTTCGAGGACGATGTTGTCGTACGCGTTTATGGCACCGGGCGGGCGGCCCGCATCGATGTTCGGTCGGCATC
>JAJFHI010000331.1 GCA_021775715.1 Hyphomicrobiaceae bacterium
CGAAGTATTCCGAAGCTGTCGACAGTACGCCGCCGCCGATCCATTCAAGCTCACCGAAAAATCGCTTGTCACGCCGCACCTTGTCGAACCCAGAAAGACCTGAGAACTTTATCGAAATCTGTTGGGGTTTCAGTTTGCGCGGATTGGGTTTGGCCTGGGCATCACCGACCGCCAGTGGACTTACCAAGACACTCAATATGAGTGCCATAGCAACCGCTTGCATCTGCGGTCGCCATACTGCCGTCGACGACGACTTAGCAGGCCGGACGCGCACGCGATCAGCCAACCGTACGACGGCGAGTTGGAACAGCCCTGCGTTTTTGGCCGCGCGCGTCGTGCTTTTCTTCAAACATCTCAACCAGTTTCTCCGTCATTGCGCCAGCGAGCTCGGTCGGGTCGGTGATGGTCACGGCACGTTTGTAATATCGCGTCACATCATGGCCAATACCGATGGCCAGCAACTCCACAGGCGATCGCTCTTCGATTTCCGCAATCACCTGACGCAAGTGATTTTCCAGATAGTTCCCAGCATTGGCCGAAAGCGTGGACTCATCGACAGGTGCACCATCCGAGATCATCATCAAAATGCGGCGCTGCTCTGGCCGAGCCTTAAGACGGGCATGCGCCCACGTCAGCGCTTCGCCATCGATGTTTTCCTTGAGCAAGCCTTCACGCATCATCAACGCCAGCGAGCGACGTGCCCGGCGCATTGGCGCGTCGGCTGTCTTATAGATGATGTGGCGCAAATCATTGAGGCGGCCCGGCTTGGCAGGCTTCATGGCACCGAGCCAGCTCTCGCGCGACTTGCCACCCTTCCAGGCCTGCGTCGTGAAGCCGAGAATCTCGACTTTGACGCCGCAACGTTCCAGCGTCCGGGCCAAAATATCGGCACAGCACGCAGCAACCATGATCGGCCGGCCGCGCATCGAGCCTGAGTTGTCGATCAACAATGTCACGACCGTATCGCGGAAATCCGTGTCACGTTCGCGCTTGAACGAAAGCGGCGCCGTGGGATCAATGACAATCCGCGTCAGGCGCGAAACATCCAGCGCGCCTTCCTCGAGATCGAAATCCCAACCACGGTTTTGTTGTGCCATCAGGCGGCGCTGTAGCTTGTTGGCAAGGCGCGAGACAACCGCCGACAAATTGCGCAATTCCTTGTCGAGGAAGCCGCGCAGACGATCCAGTTCTTCGGGCGTTGAAAGTTCTTCAGCCATTGTCTCTTCGTCGAAGGTGCGCGTGAACACGTCGTAACCGAAACGTTTCGGGTCATCGAGCACCGACGTATTTGGCAGGTGGGAATCCGGTGTCTCTGCCTCGGCGTCACCTGCAAGTTCTGCTTCGTAATCTTCGGGTGAAGCTTCTTCGGCGTAGGCTTCCTGCTCTTCTGGATTACCTTCTGTTTCGTTTTGATCCGACTCAGCTTGATCTTCGCCGTCTCCACCGTCTGGGTTTTCTTCCGACTCCTGGTCGCCACCATCGGGATCAACTTCGGTGTCTTGCTCGTCTTCCGATTGTTCGCTCTCGTCGCGGTTTTGCTCTTCTGCCAAATCGAGAACGTTCAACAACTTACGCAGGACATGGCCGAATGCTTCCTGATCCCCGACACAGCCATCAAGCTGGTCCAGCACCGGCGCACCACGTTCTTCAACCCATGGCCGCCAGGCGTCGACAAGTCCCTTAGCTTTTTCGGGTGGCGCCTTGCCCGTCAGACGTTCGCGAACCAGCAATGCCAGCGCCTCATCAAGCGGTGCTTCGTTACGGTCGTCCACTTTGGCAAACCGTCCGTGTGAATATTGCTCTTCGATTTTCGCTGTTATGTTCTCCGCAACACCCGACATGCGGACAGCGCCAAGCGATTCAACGCGCGCGCACTCAACCGCTTCGAAGACTTCGCGCGCCGGGCCCTGGCCGGGAGCCAGTTTACTGTGCAGTTTTTCGTCGTGGCAGGCCGCTTTGAGCGCGAGACTGTCGCCCCAACCACGAAGAGCCGCAATCTCGCGCGCGATCGGGCGGCGTGACGGCTCGGGAAGATGAATGTTGGCGCCGTGCCGATGTGGAACGCCAGCGCCAAATGACACCGTCGTTTCATCGTTGCACGACATCGCACGCACGCACGAACTAACCGCACGCTTCAACGGCTCGGCAGGTGCTTCAAACTTTTTACCCAGACCAGACATTAAGCCTCTTTGCGTGCTCGGCCACGAACTCTCGAGTTCGATTAAATCGTATTAGAACAGGGCAACGTTGGCTGTGCTTTCAGGAAGTTCTTCGCCGAACGCTCGTTGGTAGAACTCAGCCACAACCGGTCGTTCAAGTTCATCACACTTGTTGAGGAACGTAAGGCGGAACGCGAACCCGACGTCGGAAAAGATTTCCGTATTTTCGGCCCAGGTCATCACTGTACGTGGACTCATGACTGTCGAGATATCACCATTCATGAACGCATTGCGCGTCAAGTCCGCAACATTGACCATATTCGAGACAGCCTTGCGCTTGGCGTCGTTCTTGTTGAACGATTTTACCTTCGACAAAATGATATTGACCTCGTCATCGTGCGGCAGGTAGTTCAACGTTGTCACGATTGACCAGCGATCCATCTGACCCTGGTTGATCTGCTGCGTACCATGATAGAGCCCCGACGTATCGCCAAGTCCAATTGTGTTGGTCGTTGAAAACAACCGGAAGGCAGGATGCGGGCGAATTACCTTCGTCTGGTCCAACAGTGTCAGCTTGCCGGACACTTCGAGAATACGCTGGATAACGAACATCACGTCCGGGCGGCCCGCATCGTATTCGTCGAACACAAGTGCGGTGTTCGACTGCAGACAATACGGAAGGATGCCTTCGCGGAATTCGGTTATCTGCTTGCCGTCTTTCAACACGATTGCATCTTTGCCAACGAGATCGATGCGACTGACGTGGCTGTCTAGGTTGATGCGAATGCATGGCCAGTTGAGGCGTGATGCAACCTGCTCAATGTGTGTTGACTTGCCCGTCCCGTGATAGCCTTGAACCATCACGCGCCGGTTGTGTTGGAAACCAGCCAGAATTGCCAACGTCACGTCGTGATTGAAGAGATAATCCGGATCGTGGTCTGGCACATGCTCATCGGAATTGGCGTAAGCGGGAACCATGAGATCGCTGTCGATCCCGAACACCTCCCGGGCGGACACCTCAGTGTCAGGCATGTTGGCTATCAACGGCTTGACAGTCGCTTTGCGTTCAGCGGGCATATGAATTCACTCAGTGGTTGATCGGTCGCGATGCATGAGATACGGCCCAGGGAACTCGCCCCATGCCAGAGTATAGAAATTAGCGTCAATGCTGAAAATCAGCCCTGGCGTCAATCGCGATCTCTGCCCCTCGAAGCTCTATCGCTTCCATCAGAGTGTACGGTCTCGCGCGCCGCTAGGTCAGACCATTCCAGCCGTTTTAAGATAATTATAGGCTTGGATGATCTCACGCAACTTGTCCTCAGCACCTTTATCGCCGCCATTGGCGTCCGGGTGATGCTCTTTAACAAGTTGTTTGAAGCGAATTTTGACTTCTTCCTTGCTCGCACTATCGGACAAGCCCATCGCGTCAAAAGACTTTTTCTCTAGTGGACGAAGCTTGCGACGGCGCGCCTGGCCTTTGGTCCGGGCAGCCTTTGCCTTTGCTGCACGGTAGGCCGCGAAGCTACTTGTTGCCTCAGACGATGCCGCTGGCTTCTTCTTAGTGCCACTCTCGTTGGAGCCGACTTTCCAGGTTGGCCGATGGCCCGTTCGCGCATCGCGCTGGAAATCCTGAATCTGGGAATCGGACATGCCGTCAAAATAGTTGTAAGACGCGTTGTACTGACGCACGTGGTCAGCGCAGAAGTAAAAAAACTCGCCATCACGCCCACGACCCATGGGCGCGCGGTGTTTGGCGGGTTTTTCGCAGCCCTTCCATTGGCATCCCGTTTGAGGGATATCTTCCGGATCAGGTTGCGCACGCGCAGTCCGCTTGCGTTTAGATGAGACGCGGATTGAGTCAAAATATTTGGAT
>JAJFHI010000332.1 GCA_021775715.1 Hyphomicrobiaceae bacterium
TGGCGAAGTCTACATCGTCAATCACTTCAGCCAGCGGGACGGCGTTCGCGGCTGGGTTGAACGCCGCATGGCGCCATTTGCCGAACACATCGGCTGGCGCCCCGTGTTTAACGAAGACCGCGTTATGGTATGCGATGACCTAAATCTGCAGGAGCGTATTTCGCTGCGCCCGTTTGGCCTGTTCACTTTGATGCGCTTTACGAAGGCATCCGAGGCAGAAGTCATGGTTCAAGCAGCGGAATAGCCCGGTCTGGCGGAAGACGGATAATGGCTGGCAGCCACTGGAGCTGTTCCATTTCACTTTTGCGGTCATCCCGAAGCTGCTGGCAGCAAAATTTTGCGTTCTCGTGGGTTAGTTAGTGCAGGTGACACCTTGACAGGTAAGCCCGGGAGTTCCATTACGCACACACAAACGGGGGTGCCTCGCCATGCCCCGAACCCGGGCCGCGCAAACGTGCGTCCGATTAGCTTTCTCGCCTGCAGGGCGAGTATGGCGGAGTAGCTCAGCTGGTTAGAGCAGCGGAATCATAATCCGCGTGTCGGGAGTTCAAGTCTCTCCTCCGCTACCAATCTTTTCAAATAGTTAGGCGAATTTTCTCCTCTCTGATCCTCCCTGCTCTGCGGGACTTTTGCGGGCGTCCCACGCAACTTTCCGTTTAATACGACCAACTCCGATTGTCGCTCATTACTCAAACACACCGAATTCGATGCCAATACATTGCCCGCATTTGCGCGAGAACCAAAAATGCAACGCCAACGTGCAGCGACTTTCCAGGAAGTTTGGCAGCAGCCTGAAATCCAATCGATCATACAAACCAACTCGGAAGAGCGCACCTCTGTATCATTGGACAGTTTCAGATGGATCTCAGGCTTGGCCAAACTGTCAAGTTTACTCATGACAGCCACCCAAAACGGTCTATCGAATTTCGTTGAGATACGATAGAGCCGCCCTGCCGACCGTGCTGCAATTTTTGAGATCTCCACATCGACCACAGGGCGGAAGTGGGCGAAGGAGAGCCTGCCGCAAAACTCTCATGGCATTCCATATTGTATGCGTGCAGAGATTTAGGACTGCAACAGATTGCAGAACACAACAGACGGTCCCAGACTGAGGACAATCGCACTGAAAGTTCGTTCGCTTTTGATCGATCGCATCCTTGACTTGGCACACTACGGCGTCCCCTTGGGACCGGCTTCTCCATCGGCTTCAACCAATGACAATTGAGTCACGCTCTGCTGCAAGAAAAAATGTACGCGCTGTCGTCATGCCAAATGACTAAGTTCAAACCTCTATCATCTGCCGCCAGGATTGTTCGTTTGCCACTGGTCAATGTCGTAGCCGGAAATTTCCATTAATGAAGGCGGGCGAGACGATTCAGCTTTTCTAAAACAACCGCATCATTCTGATGCAGATCGACAGTGCCTTGCAGCCGTCCGTCAAGGCCGATAAGTAACACCCGCACGGTGTGCTCCATCGTGTAGTCGCCGTGGTCATCCGGCACACGCTTTACGTGGACCTTCAGGGCTTTGGCCGCGTCGAAGATTTCTTTCTCGGTCCCGGTCAACCCGACTATTCGCTTATCAAAGGACGAGAGGTAACTCTTCAACGCCTCAGGTGTATCTCGTTCCCAATCGATCGCAATAAACAACGGAACAAAATTGTTGGCGGAACGGCCCATGCGCTCCATGAGGATCGTCAGTCGTTGCAGGGTCGTCGGGCAGATATCCGGACAATGGGTGAATCCGAAAAACACGGCGTGAGGACGCCTCTTTAAATTTGCGTCGGTAACACGACGCCCGTCCGTCGCTGTCAAGGCAAAGGGGCCGGAATAGGGATGATCAGAAATTGAGACGAATGCTGGTTGTTGTTGGGGGGCGGTGAACAACTCAACCGTTTTAGCTATCACGATTGCAAGAACTGCCCCGCAAGCAACTGCTAAGGCAATTCGAATTCTAGACTGCTGCATTGCCATGATTGTTTTGCCAGGATTTCAATGCATCACGGCGTCGACGGCAAAAGCTCGTAAGAGCCTCGCGCCAACAGCCGTGCGGAAATTGCGACGACTTAATCGTCCCACGAAACAAGCTTGCGATACAGATGCCATGTGGAATGTCCAAGTATCGGCATGGCTACAGCAAGGCCGATAAAATAGGGTAAGCAACCAAGCAACAGAATACCCGCAACGATGAGGCCCCATGTCGCCATTATTATAGGGTTCGCGAGTACCGATCTAACAGACGTCTGTAGCGCCAGCCTGGCCCCTACATCCCTATCCACGAGCAATGGGAACGAAACAACGCTGATGGTTAGAACCAAAAGGGCGAAGAGAAAGCCCACGCCACAACCCACGATAATGAGCTGGGAACCCTCCGATGTTGTTGTGACTTGCTGAACGAATTCGGCGATTGAACTCGGCAAGACGTCGCCGAAAATCATTCTGTAAATAACAATTGCCGCGACAATCCAGGCGAAATAGATCACCAGCTGTAAGAGGCCAAGTGCGAAGACGGATCCGTTAGAATGTTCTAAATATACGTTTGCAGCGTGCTTCCAGGATAATTCAAGACCCTGCTCGCGACGCTTGCTCAACTCGTACAGCCCAAGGGCTGCAATCGGGCCGATAAGAGAAAAGCCCGCGACAAGCGGGAACAGCAAAGGCAGCAACTCACGGTCAAACGTGAATGCAAACAAAAACACACCGACTATCGGATATATAAGTGCGAGCAGAAAGATGTGACTGGGCTTGGCTTTGAAGTCGTCGACGCCCTTGGCCAATACATCCAAAAGATCGGAAAAGCCGATTTTGCGAATGCTTGGCGATGCGTGTCCTACGTCCAAAGCGGTGATCGAGGGTTGTTCCACCATTGT
>JAJFHI010000333.1 GCA_021775715.1 Hyphomicrobiaceae bacterium
GCCGATCTTGGAGCTGTCGTCGCCACGAAGAGCGGCTGTCCAAGGAGCTGGGTTCGACGTACCGTAGTACACGAGGTTCAGCTTTTCATCATAAGAACCGATGTGCCACGCTGTGCCGCCACCGTTCTTCCAGGAATCACCTTTCCAAGTATCATGACCTTTTTCACCAGGTCCTGGAACCATGTAACTACGCCAAAGTTCTTTGCCAGTTTTATGGTCGAGGCCTACAAGTGCGCCGCGAACACCATATTCACCACCACCGAAACCAGTGATAACAACGCCCTTTGCAATAGTTGGTGGCGATGTGATTACTGAACCTTGCTTGTAGTCAACGATCTTCGTTTTCCAAAGCTCTTTGCCTGTCTTGGCATCAAGTGCCACGACATGTGCATCAAGGAGACCAACAAAGATCATGCCGTTAGCGTAAGAGACGCCACGGTTGTTCACATCGCAGCATGCGAATTGGTCAACGCCGCGGGGCATTTCCGGAGAATAAGTCCATTTGATTGCCCCGGTCCGCGCATCGGTCGCAAAAACGTTCTTGGGACCGAAAGACGACGAAACATAAAGCGTGTCACCAATCACAAGTGGCGTGGATTCCTGTGACCGAATTGATCCCAGTTGAAGTGCCCAAGCCACTCTAAGGTTGCCGACGTTCTCTGTTGTGATTTGGCTTTCCGTGCTGTAGCGCTGGTTGCCGGCGTCACCACCATAAACTTCCCATCCGCCAGCCGATGCATTGTTCGCCATGCCGAGCATGGCCATAAATGCAACAGTTTTTACTATGGTTTTCATGTTTCCTCACTTATTCAATCATTTTTTTGCGATTGACAGCTATTGATCATTTGATCACTAATCTGATATTTATGTCATCCGTATGGGCTAGAGTCAAGACAATCCGCCCATCATGAAATGCCATTTAGGGCCCTCTCTGGCGGGTCCCTCAGGGGCATTTTAGAAATCGATGATCGTCATTATTCATTGATGTGGCGTATTGGAAAGTCTCGTGATTTTCCGTACGACCCACGAGGTTGACAGTGTTCACAATCGCAACGACAGGAGACATTTGATGGTAGAGTGTGGGGAAACACATCCCCCCTAAAGGTACAGGTGGTTCGGATGGTTCACGTCGATTGATGTGGTAGATTATTTACGCATGCTGTCTGTGCGCTCATCTAAATTTGAAGCGGACTTGACAGCAACCAATTCGAATGGAAACCTACCAATAGATAGGTTTCCATATTCGTAAATATAACCTTGTTCGGTTGTGATCTTGAGGTGTTTGGGGCAGTCAAGATCGTCTGTGATGAGTATCTGCTCCATCCTTTTAATTGCAGCATGAGTTCGTAATCACATTTCAGAAAAATCTGTCTTGTTGCTCGGCTCTACGAATTCAACGATGCTCGATTGAATATCAACTGGCCCAAATGAGAGGTGCCAACATGCAATCCCCCGTCCGAAGTGTTCTGGTTACATTCACCGTATTTGTCTTTGGTTTTTTCGTTTTGGGCTCTGCAGCACGAGCACAGACGAGCGTAGACACCGAGCAATGGCAATCAATCCGGGGAGATATATTTGGTGACCGGAAAATAGTTGAAGACCTGAACTTCATTGATGTTCATGCCCCAATCCAAGCGGACGATGGAGCGCTGGTCCCCGTGACGATGAGCATTCCAACGCACGTAGCTCGAAACGCCAAATCGATCACACTTGTTATCGACGAAAACCCGGCACCTGTTGCAGCAAAATTCACGTTTGGCGATGCGGCAGGCCTTGGCGAACGTAGGATTTCAACGCGTGTGCGCCTACAGAACTTCTCCAATGTACGTGCTGTTGTGGAGATGGACGATGGCAACCTCTATATGAACACCAAGTTCGTAAAAGCAGCTGGCGGTTGTGCCGCGCCAAATATCAAAGACCTCGACAAATCGCTAGCACAGTTTGGTAAGATGAAGCTGAGGTGGGTTGCCGAGGCAGAAACGGCGGCAAATTATACAAAGGCTGAATATCAATCATTTCCAATGGCCGAAGCGCAAGTGATGATAAAGCATCCAAACTATTCAGGGATGCAGCGTGACCCAACATCAGGGGAATTCATACCGGCGAAAATCGTGGAGAAATTCGTCGTGAGCAAAGGCGATCGGATGATCTTCAAAATGGAAGGCGGGATTTCTATTTCCGAGAACCCAAACTTTCGGTTCACATACGAAGCTGGTGGCAGCGACCCAATCGTCGTGGAGGCCATAGATACCGATGGTAAAACATTCGGAATGCAAGCTATCCGGGAAGGTTCTTAATGCTCGAATAGTATGGATGAACTGACGCAATTATGGTTCACAGAAAAGAAAGCGGCGCCGTGGAGCGCCGCTATTTTTTTGATTCACTCGGTGGCCCTGGATCAACTCTAGCTAATCCACTTTACACGAAAAATATGTTGTGGAACCGTCTTGGTCGGGGGACGAAACGTCAAAAGTGTCTTTGACGGTGTCCTTGGAAAAAGTGAACTTTTTTGGACCGGTCACTTCACCTTCAACGCAATGCATGGAAGCCGTCCAAACTTCGTCGGGCTTATCTATCTCAATCTTTGTAAATTCACATCGACGTCCCCAACCTCTGAACCCCTTTGCGTCCAACATATCAGGTACCGTCTTAGGAGTTTCAATTGTACTGCCACGAAGCAACACTTCTAATTCGCAGCCAAAAATCGTCTTCGTGTAAGAACCGTCGATAAAATTGGCGACTTCTGCTCCATTTGCAGGAGTTAATTGGAATTGTCCGGCAGCAACGAGGACGACAACAAGTAGCTGTATTCGCATTGGATTACTCCACAACACTAAAGACACCGAATATATGGTGATCGGTCATTCTGTTTTCTGTCCTGGCAGCGTTAGCATCTAGGCCTGCAGAAACCGTTTTTTAACAGTTTACTTCAATACGTTCAGCAAATTTCCAAGTTCATTGCGGTGTCCTAGTCTGTAACAGTCAGCCTCTCCCAAACATCGTTAGGCGATGAACGCATGAGGCTCTCTATGAGTGGTGATGACGAATAAACGCACTACAAATACAGCAGCCCAAATCCGAAGATTAGTCCGCTCCACAGAAACACCACTGCGGTGTAGCCCATGATATCACGCACTCCCAATCCCGCGATCGCCAATACAGGGATCGCCCAGAAGGGTTGCAGCATATTTGTCCATTGATCTCCCATTGCGACGCCCATCGCTACACGCGGCATGTCGGCGCCGAGCGTTTGAGCCGCCTCAATCATGACCGGTCCCTGCACGGCCCACTGACCACCTCCAGAGGGAACGAACAGATTAATGAGACCGCCGGAAATCATGCCCCAGAAAGGCAATGTTTCGGCCGTCGAAAATGAAACAAACCAAGCAGCAAGAGCCGTCGCCAGTCCTGTTCCAGTCATTATTCCCATTATACCCGCATAAAACGGAAACTGCAGAATGATCGCCGCTATTCCACGCCCCTCTGCCAGTGCAAGTTCCACATAGTGCACAGGGGATCGGGTTAAAACCAACCCGAGTGAGAGAAAAATCAAATTCATAATATTCGTATTTATCCCGCCATCGCGCACGACGAAATGAAGCCACAGATAGGCAAGCGCACCCGCAACGATCACAAGATTAAATATGCGCGCATTGTTCAGAATTGTTGCTGGTGTTTTTTCTTGACCGGTATGCGATACGTCGGGTTCTTCGACCTTTATCTCTTTGCGAATTGTGACGCACTCACTCTTCGGCGGACGCATAAGCAGGATCACAAACGGTAAGGTGACGAGGAGAAGGAGCGCAATAACAATACTCTGATAAGAAAAGACGGTTTCGCTAAAGGGGATGACACCCATTCTATCGACAAGAAAATGATTTTTTTCTGCAATCTTTAGGGGAATCGATCCTGATAAGCCTTGATGCCAGGTGACCATAGCGGAGTACGCTGCCGCAACAAGCAGGGGATAGTGCACAGTAACCCCACGGCGCAAACATGAATTGGCTGTTTCACGCGCCATTACGCCACCGACTATCAAACAGAGCCCCCAAGAGAATAGTCCTGCCAGTGCCGGAATTATATAAACGAGCGCATAAGCTCGTGCTGGAGTTGTCGCTAACTCGACAATTGCAAGAATGCCCCTGCGAACGAGGGGCGTTTGCGCCAAAACCAATCCAGTAATCAAAATCATCGCCATTTGTGCAGCGAAGGTTTGCAGCTTCCAGAACCCCTCACCCCAGGCATCAATCGCTTGGTCCGCTGAAGCCTCAGCCATAACAATCGACAAGACAAAAGTCAGGACTGTCAACAAAATGGCGAAAATGAACGCGTCAGGCATGTAGCGCTGTGTCAAAGCCACGAATGGCCGTGCCAATGCCCGCATGGCACGATTGAGCCAGCTTGCGTCTGCGTTTTCGGTAACTTGGCTCTGTGTGGTCGACATGATGTTCCCTACATTTTTCGTCACGTTTTTTGGTTGCGCCATAAAGCCGTCATTTGATCCGTCGCTGCGTTACTTTAGAACCGTCACAGCTCGCCTGTTAGAAACTGCGCACGTCCTAGACCAAATGACCAATCTTCGTCTGTGCAGGTGACGTGGTTAATCATCACGTCACTTGGGGAAATCCCGCAAGCGCTTTCTAGTTCCTGGACTGCAAGCTGATAAAAATGCTCTTTCATCGCTTTGCTGCGAGGTCGGGTTGTCACCTGTATGAGAACGAAGTCTTTGGATCTTGGAATGTTAAGCCCGGTGTCTTCAACAACCATGTGAGACTGTTTGTGCTCATTTACAATTTGGTATCGGTCGCGCATGGGCACTTCGAACGCAGCAACCATGGCCCGATGAAGCGTATCAAGCAAGATTACAATTTCCGCATCTGTACGCCCTTCATAAACGTCAATTCGTAACAGCGGCATCGGTGTTATTCCTGCTAATTCGCTAACGCCCTCCAGAATGAGAAACCGTTAAACTATTGAGATACGTGTGACCTAGTCCTGACAGGACCGACCTTACTACGCATCGTGTCAGAATTTGCACGCATGCTAGGTACGCCGTGAATTGTTCAATTGGAAATGTTGGATGAAATCACAATGATATGAAATCCCGCTAAAATCGACGAAGGGATTGCTCATCATGAAGGATCCCAAGCACCACTTTTGGACACGCCCCGTCATTAGTGATCATTTGATCATTAATGATTTCACGAAGATCACCTGCTGTCAACATGTCGACTAGATAGTCACCAATACAGCACTTATTGATCGAACGATGACCTCCGGTGCGTTGCAGCAAAGGCGCTGCAGTTGCTGCTCTCGACTTGTTATTGTGCTTCACTCATCAGAGCTGCACCAGATGCACATCGATAAAATCTGCAGCAACATTGCCAAACAGAAGACTCTTCTATCGCTAATATGCGAACACCAAAATCGTCGACGAGGAACTTCGTTGTTTTGCTGATGTTGGCTTTGGAGGGTGCATGCTAGATCTCGGCATTCGCCTCGCGATCTCGCACGCCTTGTTGTCTCAATACTTCACGACCCACCCTGTTCTATTCGCAAAATTACCTGTTAAATCCGCTGCGCATTGTGGTCCTACCCATCTGTGGTCCCCGGGCAATCGAGGTTTTTCCGGAAACATCTAAGCCGGAAATCGTGAAATTTCCTTGTTCCTGAGATCTGTTCGCGACAGACTGCGCCGTCAGCCAGCTGGCTGATTTCCTCCCACCCAAATCGAGCGAGCCTGCAATGACCACGACAGATTGGTTGGTTATCGGTGGGTATGGCGTTGCGTTGTTGGTGATTGGATTGTTTGCGGGCGGCAAGTCCGATGATGATACCGAATACTTTCTCGCTGGCCGCACACAGGGCTGGGCGCCGGTCGCAGCGTCAACGTGGGCGACCAAGCTTTCAGCGCTGACGTTCATCGGCGTGCCGGGTGCAGCCATGTCGGGAAATTTCGCTTATCTCCAATTGTGGTTTGGCTCGTTTCTGGCGGCCTATCTGGTGGCCGTGGTCTTCATCCCTGAGTTCTATCGCCTGCGCGTTGCGACCGTTTATGAATACCTCGGCCAACGTATCGGACCGCGGACGCGAACCAGCGGCACCTTGGTTTTTATCGCAAGCCGCTGTCTGGCAAGTGCCGTCAGGCTGGCGGGATGTGCGATCGCGGTATCAGTATTCTTCGACCTGTCGTTGAACTTCGCGGTTTTCTTGATTGCCGGAATTGCCGCGCTTTACGTTTTGTCGGGCGGGCTTCGTGCCGTCATCTGGACCGACGTCCTGCAACTCGTCCTGTTCCTTGCAGGCGCCACCTTGGCGATCCTCTTCGTAGCCTTAAAAATGCCGGACGGTATCGCGCAGATCATCGAGATCGGCAATGCAAGCGACAAATTCCGGGTCTTCGATTTCAGTTTTGATCCGGCAAGCGCGACGACGTTTTGGACCGGTAATTTGTTCGCCGTTGTTTTGGGCGTTGCAACGGGTGCTGCAGATCAGGACATCGCCCAACGCGCACTCGCCTGCCCGACAGCGGGCAAAGCTCGGTTTGCAGTTATCGTTGCCGGTGCCGCCGACCTTATCAGCACATTTCTATTTCTCAGCGTCGGTGCCGCCGTTTTTGCCTATTACCAGACCTTTCCGCAGGATGCTGTTGGTGCCCTGATGGCGGAGAACCGTTTTGACTATGTCTTCCCACACTTCATTCGCCACGAACTTCCAGCAGGTCTTCGGGGCGCCTTGATCGCAGCGTTGTTTGCAGCCGCCATGTCATCGCTGGATTCCGCACTCTCTGGCCTCGCTTCGTCGGCGTATTTTGATCTGGGTGTCGGATCGAAGAACACGTCCGGCGCCACGCACCCTCTCGTTGGCCCCCGCTTGTTGGTTGTCGTGTTTGCAGTGATCCTGGCCGTCATTGCGATTGGCTTTGGATCGCAACCCTCGATCCTTTGGTTCGGGTTACAGATCATGGGCTACACGTATGGCGGCTTGCTCGGCCTCTTTGTACTTGCCGCGCTTCTTCACAAATACGCCGATGACACATCCTGCGTGATAGCTGTCTATTCCAGCATCTTTATCGTTCTCGCCGCCACTCAATGGGCCGGCGCACCGTGGCCGTGGGCCGTCATCATCGGCGTCTGTTGGACGATTTCTTCCGCGCTTGTACTCGGCGCACTACGCAAGAATCACCTGTCCATGGTAGAGCGGTAATTGACACATATCGCCGTGATGTTGCCAACAAACCAGTCCACCGTGCGCCATCTCATTCAAACATCCGAGGCCTTTCTTTGCGCTGGTTGAACCCTCTTTTTGTGATCCCCACTATTGTTGTCGCGTCGGCCACCGCCACGGCCCAAGAGGCCGCCCCCGAATTGATCGCCGAGCCCCGCATGGTAACCTCACCTATGCCGTCACTGAAAATCACACCCGCTCAAGCGACGATGGTTGGCCGCCAGGTCTGGCGCAATGAAACGGGTGGCGACCGCGATGCAATCACATCATGG
>JAJFHI010000334.1 GCA_021775715.1 Hyphomicrobiaceae bacterium
TGGCGATCGGTCTTAATGCAAAAGAACCGCGACGTCTGCCGCCATTCCACGCTATCGACCGTCAAAACGGTTTTGTGAAATGAACGGTCAGAAGCCGCGGCTTCAAAATGGTTACGCAGCGGTAGCGTTCTTTTCCAAGAACTTCACAGCATCGCCAACTGTCAAAATGTGTTCTGCAGCGTCGTCAGGGATTTCGCAGCTAAACTCTTCCTCGAATGCCATCACCAGCTCGACTGTATCGAGGCTGTCTGCACCCAGGTCATCAATGAAGCTGGCGTTTTCAGTAACTTTCTCAGCCTCAACACCCAAGTTCTCGACAACAATTTTCTTCACGCGCTCAGCGACATCGCTCATCGTAATCCCTCACGTCCTTGTAAGTAGCAGTTAAATCAAAATCTCGGTCTTGTTGAGCCTTCGTTCCATGGGTTTCACATCCCACAGTATGATGTCGCTCGCAGCACCGAGTGGCATTCGTTGGCGTCATTTCTGACATTCACAAAGCCAAGTCGTCGGCTCGTTAACACACTTAAAACGGCTTGACCAGCGTATGAACAGCGTTTGCCAGCCGGGAAGTTACCCTTCGATGTGGGCTAAAGCGCCGTAAACCTTAGCCGCGCTGGGTCTGGCTGGAGGCCAGCCACAACCCAACGACATCAGATCATCGCCATGCCACCATTGATATGTAGCGTTTGGCCCGTGATATAGCCGCCTTCCTGACTGGCAAGATAAAGCGCACCCGCAGCAATCTCGTCCGGTTCACCGAAGCGCCCGGCGGGAATGATCTCTGCGGCTTGTGCCATCTGTTTTTCGTTCAAACCATCCGTCATCGGCGTTTTTACAAACCCTGGCGCGATGCAGTTGGCAGTAATGCCGCGCGAGGCGACTTCGCGGGCCAGTGATTTGGTCATGCCGATCATGCCGGCTTTGGTGGCGGCATAGTTGCCCTGTCCCGGGTTGCCGACGACACCTGAGACTGACGAGATGTTGATGATACGGCCATACCCTGTACGCGCGCGCATCATGGAGCGGGCTGCGGCACGCATTAGCATGAACGTCGATGTCAGGTTGACAGCAACAACGTCGTCCCACTGGTCGTCTTTCATGACCATGAACAAATTGTCTTTCGTCATGCCCGCATTGTTGACGAGAATGTCGAGACCATCGAGCGCTTTTGTGGTGCGGTCGATCAACGTGCCGACAGATTCACGATCCGCAAGATCGCATGGAACGACAAAAGCCCGGTCACCAAGTTCTTTGGCAAGCTCGTTCAGCTTGTCTTCGTTGCGCCCGGAAATGGCGACCGTTGCGCCAGCCGTGTGGAACGTGCGTGCAATTGCACCACCAATGCCACCTGTCGCGCCTGTAACGAGCGCCTTCTTACCTGTCAAATCGAACATACATTTCTTTCCTTCGTTCTTAAGCGCGGTGTCTCTTGCGCTACCGCTTCGCTACTTGAGCGCGGTTATTTCTCTTGCGCTACCGCTTTGCTACTTGAGTGCGGCGGCAACGTCTGCAAGTTCTTCCGGCGTGCCGGCATTAGCAGACGACAACGACTTCTCGATGCGCCGCACAAGGCCTGCCAGCACCTTGCCGGAGCCAAGCTCATAAATGTCCGTAATGCCGTTGGCTGTCATGTAGAGAACACTTTCGCGCCAACGCACTGTTCCGGTAACCTGCTTGATCAAGTTTTTGCGAATTTCGTCCGGTGCTGTCATGGGCCCGGCTAATACGTTGGCAATGACTGGGACGGAGGGCGCGTTGATCGTCACGTTTGCCAAAGCGTCCGCCATGGCGTCGGCGGCTGGCTGCATCAGCGTGCAATGGAATGGTGCAGAAACGGGTAGAGGGACCGCGCGGCGCACGCCATGCGCTTTACCAATGGCAAGCACCCGATCGATGGCGGCCTTCGATCCCGACAACACAACCTGAGTCGGCTCGTTGTCATTTGCGACCTGACAGACATCACCTTCAGCTGCTTCAGCTGCAACCTTCTCAGCCACATCCAGTCCGACACCAAGCAGCGCCGCCATCGCACCTTGACCAACCGGCACAGCTTTCTGCATCGCCTGGCCTCTGCGCTTCACCAGCCGCGCTGTATCGGCGACAGAAATCGCGCCAGCGGCAGCCAATGCCGAATACTCACCAAGAGAATGTCCGGCAAGGAACTTCGCAACATTTGCGATTTTGATGCCATGATCAGCCTCTAGCGCCCGGACGACAGCCAGCGACACCGCCATCAAGGCGGGCTGGGTATTTTCCGTCAGGGTCAGGTCGTCCTTCGGGCCGTTCCAGATAATGTCCGACAGATTCTGGCCCAGTGCCTCGTCGACTTCTTCGAAAACGGCTTTTGCTGCAGGCGAGGCATCAGCTAGCGCTTTGCCCATGCCGACGTCCTGGCTACCCTGGCCGGGAAATACAAATGCGACGCTCATGCCGCTCCTTGAAATTGCTAATTGCTTTGAGTTGTACAGGGCGCACAACGCCTCTGTCCGCGCTTAAGGCATGATCCGACGAAAAGTGTCAAGTTGGCAGGCGCCACCTGCACCAATCAGCACAAAGATGGAGTTACCCCGAATAATACCCTTGCCGACCGCAAAACATCCGCTATAACGCCAACTTCACGTCGCTCCGGTTGGGGGCTGAACGGGAGCCTGTTGGGTTTCAAAACCTATCAGGAGGCCTCAAAAGCCAACTCCCCGTGTCTCCGCTCTTACGTGCCGTCTCTACCTT
>JAJFHI010000335.1 GCA_021775715.1 Hyphomicrobiaceae bacterium
ATGCAAAGCGTGGCAAGACCTTTTTTGGCATCACGACGCTGCATTTCAAACAACAGCGTGTTCAGAATGCGTGCACCGGAAGCACCAATTGGGTGACCGATGGCAATTGCACCGCCGTTGACGTTGACTTTGTCTGTGTCCCAACCAAGGCCCTTGTTCACTGCGCAAGCCTGAGCTGCGAAGGCTTCGTTGGCTTCAACCAAGTCAAGATCCTCGTGTGTCCAACCAGCGTTTTCCAGCGCCTTCTTGGAGGCCGGAATTGGACCTGTGCCCATGATCGATGGATCAACACCGGCCTGCGCCCATGATGCAATGCGGGCCATTGGTTTGAGACCGCGTTTCTCGGCTTCTGCTGCTGTCATCAAAACAACCACAGCTGCGCCGTCGTTGAGGCCAGAGGCGTTGGCAGCCGTCACGGTGCCTTCTTTTTCAAACGCCGGGCGCAGCTTGGCAAGGCCGTCCGCCGTCACGCCCTCTTTGATATACTCATCAGTATCGACCACCGTATCGCCCTTGCGGCCTTTGATCGTGACTGGCGTAATCTCGTCTTTGAACTTGCCAGCCTTGCGGGCAGCTTCGGCTTTGTTTTGTGATGCGGCAGCAAACGCGTCCTGCTCTTCACGTGTGATTTGCCACTGACGGGCAACGTTTTCCGCAGTCGTGCCCATGTGATAACCGTTAAAGGCATCCCACAGGCCGTCTTTGATCATGGTGTCGATTAGCTTTGCGTCACCCATTTTCGTCGGTGTGCGCAGGTTTTGGCAGTGAGGTGACAGGCTCATATTCTCCTGGCCACCGGCCACGACGATATCTGCGGCTCCAGATGCGATCTGCTGGGCCGCAAGCGCGACAGTACGCAGGCCAGAGCCACAAACTTGGTTCATGGTCCATGCTGGTGCATCCACGGGGATCCCCGCCGCGATCGAAGCCTGGCGGGCCGGGTTCTGGCCAACGCCGGCCGTCAAAACCTGACCGAGAATAACTTCAGATACATCGCCCGGCTCCAGGTTGGCGCGCGCGAGTGCAGCTTGTATTGCCACCTTACCGAGATCGTGCGCTGGCACCTTGGACAATGATCCGGTAAACGACCCTACCGGGGTACGGGCAGCGCTGACAATTACGACCGCGTCTTTACCATTGGCTTCGCTCATTGCGAGAGTTTCCTTCAACTTTACGCCATTTAGGGCTTTGTTTTGGGTTAAACGGGCATTCAGCTGACCCTGCAAACATCGATAGATTGGGCAGAACTCAGCCGTTAGGGCGTTGATAGCAGCATCATTATCCTGCCTGCAATCGCCAAGTGGGCTGGGCACATACACAATTCGTAGGCACAAACGCATTTGCGACAGACAATCGCTGTGCTAGCGTCTGAAGTGTCACAATCAATCTCGATCCAGACTGGCTAAAAGAATGCTGAATAATGCCGAAACGACCGACTCCAAAAAAGAAGAAGTCGTTATAAAAAAATATGCAAATCGACGCCTCTATAATACGGAGACGAGCACCTACGTGACGCTGGACGATCTGGCAAACATGGTGCGCAAAGATCGGGATTTCACGGTTTATGATGCAAAGTCTGGCGCTGATCTTACACACGGGGTGCTGACCCAAATCATTGTCGACCAGGAAAGCCGTGGCGGACAGACGCTTTTGCCAACGCCGTTCCTGCGCCAGTTGATCCGCTTTTACGATGACAGCATGTCCCGCATGGTGCCAGGCTACTTGCAGTTCAGCCTTGAGGCATTGGCTCAGGAACAGGACAAATTCCGCAGCCAGTTTTCCAACTCATTCGGTAATCCGACAGCCGCCCTGGACGCCTACCAAGATCAGGTTGGGCGTAACCTAGAAATTTTCGAAAAGGCAATGTCTCTTTGGAGCCCGTTTGGAACGACGCCAGGCGACGGAAAATCCGAGACCGACAGCAAGCCGACGCCAGCGTCAAAATCCACCCGCGGCACCAGTGGTGGCGAACTTAAAGAATTGAAAGATCAGCTCGCAACCATGCAGGCCAAGATCGAAAAGCTCTCAAGTTCGGATAAGTAGGCGTCTTAATTCACTCACGGCACCGTACCGGCCAAACAGAACATTGGCTTGGCGCGTAGTGTCTGGCAGGTGGAGTTGGAAGCGGCGGTATCATGCGCAACGTCTTCGCTACTTGAGCGCGTCTCTCATGCGCTACCGCTTCGCTACTTGAGCGCGATTGCTTGCTACGAAATCTAATGAATCAACACGAAACAAAAGCGATGAGCGTGGAAGCGATCTCAATACGATTCCGTATTAGTCTGAAGCGTCCTACGCGCGCTCAACATACGTTTCAGATTCGATCGGCATGCCGTAGAGGAAACCCTGCAGGTACGTGATGCCCGCATCAACCAACAACTGTGCGGTCGCTTCGTCACCAACCCACTCGGCGACCGTTTCCATATTGAATTCTTCAGCAAGGTCAATCATCGTTTTGATGAACACCAGGTCGCTCTTGTCTGCGATGATGTCTTTCACAAACGCACCGTCAATTTTGACCATATCGACGTTGAGATGCTTCAAGTTTTTAAACGACGTGTAGCCAGCGCCAAAGTCATCAATCGCAACCCGGCAGCCCAATTCCTTCAACGTGTCGACAAACGCAACCGTCTGATCGAGATCGTGAATGGCGGCAGTTTCAGTAATTTCGATGATCAAGCGTTCGGTGTAGTCTCGCCGTCCACTCGTCAGCTCATGAAGCTTCAAAAGCCAATCGTGATCGTGTGCGGTTAGGCTGGAAACATTGAGCGACAGCTGCAGATTGGGATGCTTTTTCAATAGTCCAATCGCCATCTCAAGCGTGCGCATATCAATCAGACGCGACAGCCCCATCTGCTCGGCAACCGGAATAAACATGCCTGCTGCAATGATCTCACCGTCAAGCTGTTCCATGCGCAGCAAGCACTCATATAATGTGTGTGCGCCAGTTTTAGCATTCACCATCGGCTGTAGCACGAGACGCATGCGGTCATCATCAAGTGCTGAGATGACATCATCAACGATCGAGATGTTGCGTTGGCGTGTCGTCTCGCGCATTGGGCTCGGCTCATAAGCCATGAAGGCGTTGAGCCGTTTTTCCTTCGCGCGATCGAGCGCCTGAAGGGCGTGGCTGATGGCTTGATGTACAGTGCTCGCCTGATCCGGCATAACAACACCACCGACAGAGATCGAAGCCGACAATGGGCACGCCGTCGTGCGAACGGTTGCTTCACGAACTGTCTTGATAAAGCGTTCGGCAGCCACACGCATTGCACCAGGATGGCAATCGTTGAGAATGATGCCGAACTTGTTTGATGAGTAACGACCAATACTATCGCCGCCTCGTAGCTTTTCCTTCATAAGGCGCGCCGTGGCCGAAATCACTTCGTCACCCACGTCAAAGCCAAACGTTTCATTGATAACGCCAAGGTTGTCGACCGATGCGATCAAGAAAGCGCACGGCACGCCTGTCCGTTCGGCTCTGCCAATCGTCGCGCTGATGGCTTCGGTCAAACGAATGCGATTAAGCTGGCCCGTCAACTCGTCTTGGTCGGTGTGATAGAGCAGGCGTTGCTCTTCCCAAAAGTCTTCATTGATGACACGAATGACGCCGCGAGCGTGCTCGGGTTTGCCATCACCAGCTGGCCACCACCGGCCATGGTCTTCAAGCCAGAGGTGTTTTGTGCCGCCACGTGTGCCCGTTTGAATACGAAATTGCGTACGGAAAGCAACACCATGTTGGGCATGCCCCTTACCAGCATCAAAGTTTGCGCGCGCATCAGAAATCAATTTTGTTCTGCGGCTTAAATGCTCAGGTGCAATCAGTTTCTCGAAATCATCGCCCGTTCGAATTGAGTCATGGGCCTGCAGCCCTAAAACGTCGCGGGCGTTGCTTTCCCATTGGATGAGGCCGGTTTCCAGATCCCAGGTGTAGGCTGTTTCTTCAACGACCGACTGAATGCCAACAAGATCTTGGCGCTGGCCAGGACCTGCGCCAGCTGGCTGCGGCGCATTGGTTTCAGCATCATGGTTGTACAGCTTCGCCTGGTCTTGACGCGACATGGTTCCCAATTCCTGCTTTGACACCGCGTTGAAGCCAAGCTCGCTTTTCGAGTATTCAAGTCCGTTGCGCAAGGTCGGCGCCAATTCGCCAAAACACCTTGCCCAAACACCTTTTACGGAGCCTAGGAGGAAAATCCTAACAACAGTTAAAGTTTATCTCGAAAGCAAATAGGACGCGGAGACGTGGCCAAAACTGCCAAACAACAACGGCCACCCCGAAGGATGGCCGCGTCAATTCAGAAATTTAATCAACCCACTAAACATGAGTTGCTGGTGCGACTTTAAACTACGGTGCGCCACCAAAACCGATATCGCGACGCGCGACCCGGATGCCGAT
>JAJFHI010000336.1 GCA_021775715.1 Hyphomicrobiaceae bacterium
TTCCCGTATCGCCCAAACCTGTTTGACGGCCGCATTTTCGCCAGCAAGCCTAAGCGTGGGGATGTGGCGGTCTTCAAGCTGCCGCGCGATAACAAGACCGATTACATTAAGCGGGTGGTTGGCCTGCCGGGCGATCGTATCTCGGTTCAGGACGGTGTTCTCTACATCAATGGTACCGCTGTACCGAAGGTTCGCGACGGTGTTTTCCGCACACGTGAAGGCGAAGGCGCGCCGGTACGCGAAATTCCGCGCTTTACAGAGACGCTGCCAAACGGTGTCAGCTACCATGTGCTCGACAGCACACCCAACGGTGCCTTCGACAACGTCGGGACTTATGATGTGCCGGAAGGCAAGTATTTCATGATGGGTGACAACCGAGACAACTCGACAGATAGCCGGGCGTTGTTCAACGTTGGTTACGTCCCGTATGAAAACCTGATCGGGCGCGCAGAAGTGATTTTCTTCTCGGCTGAAACAGATGAGCCGGATGCTTTTTCATTTTCGCAACCTTGGCGTTGGCCATTTGAAATTCGTTGGCGCCGGTTCTTTGATCTTGTGCGATGACAGTCTGTCGCCGATTGTAAAGCACGCACCACATGCCCCGGTCAAAAAGCATAAAACCATTGGAAGACGTGCTTGGATATTCGTTCAAGGACGAGGCGCTGCGCGATCGTGCGTTGACACATGCCAGTGTTCAACCGACGAAAAAGAACGCTGGCAGCGTGGACAATGAACGCCTGGAGTTTCTTGGTGACCGGGTGCTGGGTCTGGCAATTGCCGAATATTTGAGTGCCACGTATCCCACGGCGAACGAGGGTGAGCTGGCACGTCACTATAATCGCCTCGTGCGTGGGCGAACGTGTGCGTTGGTTGGCCGCGAGATTGATATTGGCGCGCACCTGATGTTGTCGGAAAGCGAAGACAACAGTGGTGGGCGCGACAAGGATACCATCATTGCCGACGCTGTTGAGGCGGTGTTGGCGGTTGTCTTTCTCGAAAGTGGTTTTGAGGTTGCCCGCGACGTTGTGTTGAGGTTGTGGCAGGGTCACGTTGATTCACTGCCGGACGCGACACCCGATGCCAAGTCAGCGTTGCAAGAATGGGCGCAGGGCAAGGGGCGGGCTTTGCCAAATTACAATGAGCTGAAGCGCGAAGGACCGGACCACGCGCCGAAGTTCAAATCTGAAGTCAGAATAGAAAATGCTGACCCTGCGATCGGCGAAGGCGCTTCGAAGCGATCTGCCGAGCAGGCAGCCGCCCGGGCGTTTCTTTACCGCGAGGGTGTTTGGAAAGCGCGTAAGACATGACAGATAGTGACGACGACACACAATCCTCGAACGACGGCGATAAAACGGGACCAAAACGCTGTGGCTTTGTGTCGGTGATCGGTGCGCCGAATGCCGGCAAGTCAACGCTCGTCAATGCGCTGGTCGGCACCAAGGTGGCGATTGTCTCACACAAGGTGCAGACGACGCGTGTGCCGGTGCGCGGCATTGCGATGGTTGGCCAAAGCCAGCTGGTGTTCATCGATACGCCAGGCATTTTCAAACCGCGACGTCATCTCGATCGCGCGATGGTCGAAGCTGCCTGGGGTGGTGCCGGTGATGGCGATCTCTGCGTCTTGCTGGTAGATGCGCAAAAGGGCGTCGACGACGACGTTAATCGCATTCTGGAAAAGCTGACTGACGTCAAGCAGCCCAAGTGGCTCGTTCTGAACAAGGTCGATCGCGTTGAAGACAAGGGTCAGTTGCTGGCTCTCGTCAAAATGCTGACAGACCGCGTTTCGTTTGATGAGGTCTTTATGATCTCGGCGTTGAAGGGCAGTGGACTTGAGCACTTCAAGACATTGCTGGCTGCGAGTGTTCCCGAGGGTCCTTGGCACTTTGCCGAAGACGATGTGTCCGACATGCCGATGCGGATGTTGTCGGCGGAAATCACGCGCGAGAAAATCTACGAACGCTTGCACCAGGAGTTGCCCTACGCCACCACCGTTGAGACGACGGACTGGAAAGACTTGAAGAACGGGTCCGCGCGCATTGAGCAAACCATCTTTGTTGAGCGCGAAAGCCAGAAGATGATCGTGTTGGGCGAAAACGGCAAGACGATTAAGCAACTCTCATCAGACTCGCGCAAACAGCTTGCGGCTTTGATTGACCGGCCGGTGCATTTGTTTTTGTTCGTAAAGGTGCGCGAAAACTGGGGCCGCGACCCGGCGCGGTACCGCGAGATGGGGCTGAGTTTCCCGAAGGATTAGAGGTGGTGTGCCCGGTCACAGGATTTGAATATTAGGGTTGCGGCATGGGCCAAATTCTTGCGATGTTTTCGATACAAGACCTTCAAAGTACGCCCGCCGACCTAGAAATCATGTACCCACAATAGGCACCAACACCTAGTAGCAAACAAGCAGCCAATCGGAATAAGCTTTTTGGTCCAGACCACAATCCCATTAGTAGCCCTGCACTACCGCCTAAGAACATTATAACTGTCATAAAGTAATGGGGAGGGTCCTTGCCGTCCAGCGGTCCCCACTGAAAGGCGTTAGGATTTTCGAGAAGCATCCAAACAAACAAACCCAGCACGTACACGCCCATGCCGATCCACAACCAGCGCCCAAGGATCGCGCCAACTGCTTGGCCCAATAGTGCTTTGAGGATTGTTTCCATTCTTATGATCCTTTGACCCGTGATATTGGGCCACAAGCGTTTTGGTTTGACGCCCGCTAGTTAGTTGCAGGTATTGCGCTTAAACAGGGTTCTTAGGTTCTCATGCGTTTGCGGAAGCGTCAACCGAGACTGGTGTAGATCTATTTCCCCGCTCGCGTCATCGCGGACATCGACGGTCGTGCCCTCCTGTTCCCCTACCTCTGATAGACTGCTGCTTGATTGTGATGGTGGGTTCGCCTTATCGCAATCGCGCGGTACGACGCGAACAGCTTCGCTCTCGAAGCGGCGGCGCCAACATGCTGATTGACGACGACGAAAGACAGATCTACGAGATTGAACGCCGAGCAAAACCAGGCGAACATTTGAGGACCCGAATTGTGACTGTAGCTGCATTTAGATGGACTGAGCGCCAACAAAAGGAAGTTGCAGAGTATTCCGGCCAAGGTCTTGTGCCGGGTAGAATTGTAGGGGAGCATCGTACGCACTATCAGGTTGCTACCGGCGAAAGCGAGATCAGTGCTGAGGCAAGTGGGGCCCTCCGCAATGTTGCAACGGAGCGCTCGGATCTTCCAGGAGTCGGTGACTTCGTCGCCTTCCGACCTGCCGCAGGTGACGGGCCAGCCACCATCGAGGGCGTGCTGACACGTACGAGCGCGCTTATACGCAAGGCATCCGGTGAACAGCGGCCGCAATTGTTGGCATCGAACGTCGACGTTGTCTTTATAGTGATGGGGCTCGATGGTGACTTCAATCTGGCTCGCCTGAAGCGCTTTCTTGAACTTGTCCACGGTAGCGGCGCCATCCCTGTCATTGTGGCCAACAAGGCAGACCTTTCTCGCGACACGGCAGAAGCGACCAAGCAGATTGCTGAGGTTGCGCCCGGCGTACCAATTCACATCATAGGCGCGCGCGACGGCATAGGGCTTGAAGAACTAGAGCCGTATTTTCATCCTCATCACACGATCGTCCTCGTCGGCTCCTCTGGCGTTGGAAAGTCAACATTGATCAACCGATGGCTCGGGCGCGACGCGCAAGCGACCCAGACCGTCCGGGCCCATGACAATCGCGGTCGCCACACCACGACTGATCGACAACTCTTCATTCGACCAGACGGTGGCTCAATAATCGATACTCCGGGCGTGCGGGGACTGGAAATCTGGGAGCCGGTAAAAAAGACAGAAGACAGTTTTGAGGATATCGATGCACTGGCGGCGAATTGCAAATTTAGAAATTGCAAACATGATAGCGAACCTGCTTGCGCCGTTCGCGCCGCCGTCAAACGAGGCGAATTAGAAGCAGACCGATTGGCAAGTTTCGCGAGGTCCAGGCACGCTCGGAATTAGTCAGTGCGAAGGCGCGCCAATTAACGCTTTAGCCGTCGTGCAATGCGAAGCTCTGGACGGCTTTGGTGCAATTTCGCCCGATAGACCGCAGGACATTTGGGTCTGCTTGATACTTCATTGCGGACATCGACGGTAGTGCCCGCCGATGCCGTACTTTGAATTCAGCGCAAAAGTCCAGAACGTCGCAACTTCGCAAGACAATTCTCGATTTAATCGAATTGGATAAAATTGTTATTCAATCTTTAGCGAGGCGTCAGCGATTTGGTCCTAACCTAAACCTTGTCAAATCCATGGGCTCAAAAATAGCCGATTCTAATGAGGCTTTTACGCTAGATGACTGAAAGCGGTATCATCAAACTTAAGCCCATTGAACTCATTGAGGTTTCCGCCGTAGGGAGTTTTAGTGAAACCATCGGTCATACTTGGAAAAAACTGTTCGAGTGGCTGGACGGTCGTCAGTTGCATGAATCACCCGGGCTCGGGTATGGCCTCGCCTATGACCGCCCCCAACACAATTTCAGCAGCCAACACATTTATTCCGCTGCGGTACGTGCTCCTACTTCCTTGCATAAAGACGATGAGAATTTTGTTAAAAGAAAGAAATTCGACGGCGGTCTATATATCTTTCGTCGCCATCGGACACCATACCAAACTATCCCGAGTGTGATCGGCGCAGTTCGGAATGAGTGGGTGCTCCAGGATGATTTGATGGTAGACTCATCAAGGCCTGTTGTAAGTTTCTATTTCAACGACCCTCGAACCACCAAAGCAGGCAATCAATATGTTGACATTTGTTTGCCGATCCGACGTCGCGGACCCGCGTCTGTCAGGATGACGAAAAATTCCTGACGTTCAAAATATGTTGGTTGATTAACCTGCATTGATTGTCTCTTCGGGGGCGATATCGCCCGATTGGCTGCACAACATTTGGATCCGCTTGGTGCTCCATCGCGTAGCCAAATCGTAGTACCCGCCGGTTCCCTTACCACGACTACACTGCTACGAATACTTGCGGCGGCATGACCCATCGCACCGCAGCCTGATAAGGCGCCCGCCTATGCAGCGGATCGAAGCAACATCGTCGCATCATGAGCTTGACAGCTAACGGTTGTGAAAGCGAACATTCAGCGCCTGGGGCAGCATCTAATTTTTGCAGGAGATTTGGAATGCAGTCAGGCTTCGCCAACACACCAGAGCCGCCATACTACGCCGTCATATTCACAGCGCAACGCACCGAAGGTGATCAAGGTTATGCAGCAACAGCTCAGGCCATGTTCGATCTTGCGCTTGAACAACCGGGTTGCCTTGGTGCCGAGACCGCGCACATGGCAGATGGGCTTGGAATAACGGTGGCCTATTTTGAGGACGAGGCATCCATCACTGCATGGAAGCAGAACGATCGCCATCTCAAAGCGCAGCATCTTGGAAAAGAGCGTTGGTATTCTCACTACGAACTTCGAATTGCAAAGGTGGAGCGCGCATATTCGGGGCCTGAGGGCCGCTAGCTCGCAAGCGCGTTCGGAAGCTTTGAGCTAAATTGCTGACATTGCAATTAGCGGCTAGCAATTCTACTTCAGCTCACTAGCGGAGCTTACCTCACCCCCGAGCAACCTATCGCGACGTTTGTCAGCTGGCAGTGGCTTGGAACGGTTAGTAGCCGCGGCCATAGCCACGGATTGAATCAAGTAGTTTGGTGACAATCGCTTCCTGATCAGGGGTCATGCGCCACTGCTCAGCCTCGGAGAGCCCACGGTTTGTTGCAACGAGAGGCTTGTCCGGCTCGCCTTCATCGAAAACGAGCGCCATAGACCATCGGTTAAAGATGCGGGCTGGAGCTTTTGTTTCCTCTAAGATTTCTACCTTACCATGGCGGTTGTCCGCACAAATGGTTTTATAAAGTTCTCGCAACTCAGACTCTTCACCTTCGAGAACCTGCGCAAAGTTATCATCATGTTTGTAAAAAACGAGCGCGCCTGTGATGTTCTTCCGGCGGTTATTTGTTCGCGCAGCGCTTATTATCTTCAATATATTTGACTCGATGTCGGCGGCGGTGCCGTCGAGCAGTGATTTGCTGCGATAGATCAGTCGAAAACAAGGTCCTACCTTGGCGTCTGCTTCATTGTTTTTGGTGTTCACGTTCGCCTCGTTGCCATTGTTATGAAACTAAGTCTGTCTGCACTGGCTGGTGACCTATTGCATGATAACGCCGCGGCCAACCATGCCTGCAGCTTTTAGATCGTCTCTCGAACTATTGATGTCGTTCCATGCGTAATAGATAGAGCGCATCGTCACCCTATCCTGGACAACCTAACCGAACCGTCGAAAATGTTAGTATATCCACGGGCTCGATGGCAATAGGATCTTAGTTTTTGCTACTGCAGCATGTGTCCGGCCTCCTTGAAACTGAGCCACATATTTTCAAAATTCTAACAATGGTGTTCGGAGGCAAGGATGCAATCCGGTGCTGCCGTACGACCTAAATCGGCTGCACCATTGAAGGTAGATCCGAATGCTGCAGCGCACACAATGTGCGACCGCATCCGCGCACGCTCGAGGTATGGGTTGGCTGGAAGTGAGGATTGCGCGGTCGTCTTTCCCGCATGGCGTTACGGGTAATGGCCGATCCGCTGTGACGTCGCCGCAATCAAGCGATGAAGCGTCACAGGCAAATCGGCAAACTATAGTGAACACGTCGGTCAGATTACTTGATGTACTTCTCGGTGTATTTCTTCAGGGTCTTTTTCCAGTTGTGTTTGATTTTGTTTTTCGTGGTGGATTGTCCGGACTGTGCCCGTGCTAGTCGGCGGTACTGGCCGGTGCTGATCAGTTGTTTCTGACCGGAAAAATCCAAGCAGGTATAGTTTCCATTGCCAGATGGGAAGCAGCCGCCTTTATTTATATTGAAATCGAATGCAGAAGCCGGGGCTGATACCGACATGGAAAGTCCGGCGGAAAGAAGAATTGCGGCGGCCGAAGTTTTGAGTGCACGTGAAATCATTGGTAATCTCCATCATATCGGCGCGTGTTATGAAATGAGCTGCATTTATGCGTTCCGATTGATCACGCAGTCTCTGTCGACAACGCGCCCAAGCCACCGGGTGTACAGACGCTAACGCGCTTAGGCGTCCGGTCCCCGATTGCTTGTGCAAAGTGCATAAATTGGAAGTGATGAGCTGTTCCCTAGGAAACAGGGCTGCAATAAGCGCGTCACAGTCTAACGTTCTGTTACACTGTAGCCGAATCTGGTTGCGTTCCTACGAACACCAACAAGAGAGAAAAAGTCCGCCCCATGCAGTGGTCCGATGAAGGCATTGTGTTGTCGGTTCGCCCGCATGGCGAAACTGCGGCCGTCGTCGA
>JAJFHI010000337.1 GCA_021775715.1 Hyphomicrobiaceae bacterium
CCGGAGTGCCGGCGGACGGTCGAAAAGTGGTCTGGGCGCGTGTCGGCACGCCAAATCAGCCCGCAGTACGACGATCGTTTTTGCGCTAGTGCCTCGTAAAGATGCCTTCTTATATAAATGCACCGCACAATCCGCTAGTGCCTGGTGACCGAATTTCGTTATGTCGCAGTCGTCGAAAGGCGCGATGTCCGGCGTTTCCTGGTATCACTTATGCCTGAATAACAGGCGCAGCCGACGGGATGTAGACGGGGTTGATGCAACTAGTTGTAGACAATTTATCTGTCACACGCGGGTCCAGAACCGTGATCCGCGATCTGTCGGTTGCGGTTTCTTCCGCCTCCGCCTTGATCCTGAGGGGTGCGAACGGGGCCGGAAAAACAACGCTTTTGCGAGCGGTTGCAGGTTTTTTGGCACCTCGATCGGGCGAAATCACGCTACGCCAGGGTGGTCGCCTTGATGCCCCTATGATCGATGGCGACGTCGCCGAGCACTGCCACTACATTGGGCATGCAAACGGCATCCGTGCTGCGTTGACGGTCTCGGAGAACGTCGCTTTCTGGGCGCAATATCTAGCCGAAGGGCCCTTGCATCAGACGAATGTCGTATCCGTCGATCCGCTGGCGTTGGTGGCAGGCGCGCTTAGAGCTTTCAATCTGCAGGATCTGGCAGACATTCCGGCTGGTTACTTGTCGGCTGGACAGACACGGCGGCTTGGTCTTGCTCGCCTCGTGGCGGCACCCCGTTCGATCTGGCTGATGGACGAGCCGACGGTATCGCTGGATGCGGCGTCAGTTGAACTTCTGAGCGGCGTGGTTGAAAAGCACGTCGCCGACGGCGGGCTGGTGATTGCGGCTACACATATCCCGCTTGGCCTAGCGAATTCCAATGAACTGGAATTGAAGCCGGTCCCCTATGCAACCGCCATGTCTGACGAAGAGATAATGTTATGACGGCGTTCTTGGCGCTCGTTCGGCGCGATTTGCTGTTGGCGGTTCGTGAAGGTGGTGCAGTTGGCACGGCGCTAGGCTTCTACCTGATCGTCGTGGCATTGTTGCCGTTGGGCCTTGGACCTGATCTCAAGTTGCTATCGCGGATTGCGCCGGGCGTCCTTTGGATCGCGTTACTATTGGCCGCTTTGTTGTCGCTTGGCCGGATTTTCGAAGCTGATCAGGATGCTGGCACGCTTGATGTGATGGCCATGGGCCAGTTGCCGCTTGAGGCGGTGGTCGCGGGCAAGGCGTTGGCGCACTGGATCTCGACCGGCATTCCGCTGGCGTTGTTGGCGCCGATCCTTGGCATTCTGTTGAACCTTGAGATCAGCGCCTATCCGGTTCTTGTGGCAACGATGCTGATCGGCACACCCGCCGTCAGTTTTCTCGGCGCCATAGGTGCTGCCCTGACGTTGAAGGCGCGGCGCGGGGGATTGCTGATGGCGTTGTTGGTTCTGCCGCTTTATCTGCCAACGTTGATTTTTGGAATTTCGGCGGTGAGTGCAGCGACGCTTGGTCCGGATGGCCTTGTGCAGTCATTAACAGTGTTGGGTGCGCTGTCGCTGGCGTCTGTCGTGCTGGGACCAATTGCTGCGGCGGCGGCACTTCGGCTTCAAATGCAGTAATCTCAATGAGGCCATAGCAATCGTATTAATTCTTTGCCAACGTCAATCGTGAAGAGACCTTCTAAATGAAGTCACAGACGATCACACAGAAACTCGCCAACCCGACGCGCTTTATGGCGCTGTCAGGGAGGTTGTTGCCAGTGGTGAGCGCTTTAGCGGCGGCGGTAATTGGCTACGGGCTTTATCTCGCATTTTTCAATTCGCCGGTCGATTACCAGCAGGGCGAAACCGTACGCATCATGTACATTCATGTGCCGTCGGCGTGGTTAGCAATGGCTGGATACGCGATGGTCGCGATGTCGGGTTTCGGTCTGCTCGTTTTTCGCCATCCCCTGGCTGATGTCTCTGCCAAAGCGGCGGTTCCGATTGGTGCAGCCTTTACATTTCTGGCACTGGTCACTGGTTCGCTTTGGGGCAAACCGATGTGGGGCACATACTGGGCGTGGGATGCGCGCATGACGTCAGTATTGATTTTGTTTTTCCTCTATCTCGGACTGATGGCGCTTCGCAACTCGATGGAAGACGAAGCCCTGGCCGGAAAGCTGACAGCCGTATTGGCGCTTGTCGGTGTTGTCATGCTGCCGATTATCAAGTTCTCGGTTGATTGGTGGAACACGCTGCACCAGCCGTCGACGGGTCTGGGCAGCACACTTGATCCCAGCATGCGCATTCCGCTCTATTGGATGGCTGGTGGTTTTACGCTGATGTTCTTTGCTATGCACCTAAAAGGCATGCGCAATGAGATCCTGCGCCGTCGCGTCAAGGCGTTGCGTATGAGCCAGGTCGAGCGCGCGCAAGCCGGTGGCTCCGATACCATAGCAGCACCGGCGGAGTAATCGGTATGATCGATCTTGGAAAACACGCAGTTTTTATTTGGACGTCCTACGGTGTCGTGACGATTGTCGTTTTGGCGTTAATCATCTGGCTTTGGTTTGATGGCAAACGACAGGCGCGCAGGTTGGCTGAACTTGAGGCAAGCGGCGTGCGTCGTCGGTCGCAGGTGCGTAATGAAAAAACAGGTGCGGCCTGATGACCAATGACGTGGATGTTACCGCTAAGCCGAAACGTGGCTGGTTGCTGCTGATCCCGGTGGTTCTGTTCCTCGGCGTCGCCGGGATGTTTGCGTATTCGCTGCAGCACGCCAAACCCAACCTGGTGCCGTCGGTATTGATCGGTAAGCCAGTTCCACAGGCGACGTTCCCGCCGCTTGTTGGTCTGGTTCGCGAGGGAAAGCCTGTCGCCGGCTTTTCAAACAATAACCTGGCGTCCGGTGGCGTCATTGTCGTCAACTTTTGGGCGTCGTGGTGTGGACCGTGTGTTGCCGAACACCCGCAGCTACTTGAATTGACCAAGGTTGAAGGGGTCAAGCTTTACGGCGTCAACTACAAGGACAAAGCGTTAGACGCTATGAAGTTCCTCAACCGGTATGGCAATCCCTACAGTGCTGTCGGCACCGACGTGCCAGGACGCGCTGCAATCGATTGGGGCGTTTACGGCATGCCGGAAACGTTCATCATCAACGGCAAAGGTGAGATCGTCTACAAGCACGTCGGGCCGATCCTGCCGCAGAATTTGCAAAATGAGATTCTGCCGGCCTTAACTGCCGCTAAGGCGCAATCTTAAAGCGCTGAGAAATCGCCTGAGTTTTGATCGAGTACAACGAGGTCGCCCGTCGCGATATCGAAGCACGAGCCATGCAGGCCTAGCACTTCGCGCTTCTCGCGCTCGGCGATAAACGGAAATGTGCGCAAGTTTTTCAAAGCAGTTTTGACACCCTCGTATTCAAGTTTCGATTGCAGCTCTTCGGGTGTGTTGTCCGGGTTTTCCCGCAGCAGTCGGTCTCGCGGTTCGTTAAGCAGGCCAATCCAGTTGGAAATAAATTTGGCGTCGGTCTCGACGGGTGCACCACCTGCCAGTGAGGCTTGCACACCGCCACATCGGGCGTGCCCCATGACGACGATATGCTTCACTTCGAGGTTTAGCACGGCAAACTCAAGTGCCGCACTGACACCGTGATATGTGCCGTTGGATTCAAACGGCGGTACGAGGTTGGCGACGTTGCGCACGACAAATAGGTCGCCTGGAAGCGCTGCGAAAATGGACTCAGGTGTGCAACGGCTGTCACAACAGGAAATGACCATTACCTCCGGTTTTTGACCATGCTTTGCGAGCTTTTCGTAGCGCGAGGCGATGTTTTTAAACTCGCCAGATTTGAATTCGGCAAAGCGGTCAATGAGGGTCTGCGGGAAAGTGCTCATGTCTTGTCCTGTGATCTCGTGTGACGGGTGGGGGAATTACGTTGCCTCGACGCTAGGCCGGGCGGTCTTGTGGCCCGAGATCGACAGAACTAGGAACCCTGCCACCGCCGACAACAGCGAGCCAGCCAAAACACCAATGCGGATGTCGGTAGCCGTCGCCGGGTCAGGGAACGCCAACATCCCAATGAACAAGCTCATGGTGAAGCCAATGCCGGCAAGCCACGACACTCCGAGGATCTGACCCCAATTCACGCCCGTTGGTTTGTCTGCAAGTCCAAGTCCGACAGCGAGGCGGGTGAACACGTAGATGCCGAGCGGTTTGCCGATGAACAGACCAGCTGCGATGCCAAGTGGGATTGGTCCTAGGAACGTGGCAAGATTGATTCCGGCCAGCGAGACGCCTGCGTTGGCAAAGGCGAACAACGGCAGCACCAGATATTTGATCCACGGGTGGAGGACGTGCTCAAGCATTTCAAGCGGCCCCGTCTCAGTTGAATCACCAGGATTGGCGCGTAGCGGAATAGCAAGCGCGGTGATCACGCCAGCCAACGTGGCATGAACACCAGACTTTAAAACACAGACCCAGATGATTGCCCCGACGAGGACGTATGGGGTGATGCGGGTGATACGGATTGTGTTCATCGTCGCCAACACCACACAGCCCGCGGCGGCGCCAGCCAAAGCAACGACGGATAGTTGCGAAGTGTAGAATACAGCGATGATGATGATCGCACCGAGGTCGTCGATGATCGCGAGAGCGAGCAGGAAAATTTTCAAAACGGCAGGAACACGATTGCCAAGAAGCGCCATGACGCCGACGGCAAATGCAATATCTGTTGCAGCTGGAATTGCCCAACCGCGCAGTGTTTCAGGGTTTTCGTAGTTGATGGCGGCATAGATG
>JAJFHI010000338.1 GCA_021775715.1 Hyphomicrobiaceae bacterium
CAAATCCGCGCCGATGGGGATAAAATTACAATTGATTCAAAGATTAACCAGCAAGGCATACTCTTCTCGCCATCGATTTAGTTGACCGTTTACTGGTGCTTAGGCGCATTATGCTACGACGCGCTAAATTGAAGCGCGTCATGTCCACGAATGGACACTCTGCCGCTGCCGGTGTTAGGCAGCCGTTTTACGGTGGATTGTGTGTACTGGGGAACACCCGGCGCGCCGTTTGCATGGCACAAAGATCTGTGGAGCGGTTTGGGCGAAAGCCGCCTGTGAGCCCTGCGTTGCTTACACGCCGCAAGGAACTTTCGGTGGTGATGTCCCACCTGGAGACGTTTTAGATGACGATGATCGAGCAGTCGAACCCGAAGCAACTCGGTGAAGAGAGCAGCATTTGGTTCAAGCTGACGCCTTTGCTTAAGGCAGCAAACGGCAACCCCATGCAGATTCTTATGCAGATGGGTGAGCGCTACGGTCCTGTGTTGCCAATCAATATGGCCAACCAGCGCGTTATCATGATTTTTGATCCGCAATACTTCAAGCACGTGATGGTGACGAAACCTGACACTTACGTGAAGTATTTCGACGGCCTAACGCCCATCTTCGGCAAGTCTATGATCACGACAGATGGCGCGCTTTGGCAGAAGATCCGTGCGCCACAGCAGCCAGCTTTCCACCCCGGTGCATTCGACGGCTACATCCCATATTTCAACCAGGCCATCAAAACCAAGATGGACACCTGGGCCGAATACGCCAAGTCCGGCGAAACGTTCGAGATGGTCGAGCAGACCTGGACACTTGCCGCCGACATGATCTGCAAGGCGCTGTTTGATCGCGACATGCCGTTCAACCCGCACGTCATCTTTAAGTGCGTGAAGACTTATACCGACGTGATGAACCACAAAGACATTCGTCTGCGCAAACAAGCCGGCGAAATGTTTGAAATGTCGGACGAAGACGCATCCAAGGCGATCGACATGTGGTGGAGTGTGCCACCGGAAGTTATGGCGGCTAAGCCGAACGAATATCGCGAAAAAACGCTCCTGAAGATGATTGAAGCGGCGGTTGCAGACGAGGACCTGCCTGAGTTCGATCAACAGCAGGCGATCGACGAGCTGAAACAATACCTATGGGCTGGCACCGAGACGACAGCCCTTACGCTCGCCTGGGCCCTCTACCTCACGTCGAAACATCCAGAAGCCGCGGCCCGCATTCGCGCTGAAGGCCAGGAGGTTTGCGGTGGCCGCGAGCCGACAGCAGCCGATTATTCAGCCTTGCAATACACACGTGCCGTCATTCAGGAAACAATGCGCATTTACCCACCAATCTGGGGCTTCCTACGCGTTGCAGCCGAAGCCGACGAGATCGCTGGTGTCGAGATCCGGAAAGATGACCGGATCTTCCTGTTTGGCTATGGCGCACATCATAATCCGGAATTTTGGGAAGAGCCCGAAGAGTTCCGCCCTGAGCGTTGGATTGGTGATCAGGCCAAGAAGCGCGTGAAGTATTCCTATATCCCGTTTGGCGCAGGTAAACGGTCGTGCGTCGGTGGTGCGATGAGCCAAGTCGAGAACACGCTGGCGCTGGTCCAACTGCTGCGCCGCTTCCAGCCCGAGTACGTCGGTCAGGAACCTCCAGCCCTCAATGCCACGGTGACACTCACGCCAAAAGGCGGGTTACCATTCAAAATGCATGAGCTGAATAATTAGTTTTTTCTCACGCTGTTCCTCGCGATTTTTGCGCTGCCGATTCACGTTGTGCTCACGCTGCACCTCCATTCAGTCGGGCTCCGCATGGGGCCGGAAACGCGCTCAAGTAGCTAAGCGGTAGCGCAACCAAAATTCAGACCCTCGCCAGCACTCCGATCGAAGGAGCGGAGCGAGATCGTAAATCGGCAGTGCCACTCAGACCTTCGCTCGCATCATCGCAAAAGTAGTTCTGTGCTCACGCTATTCTGCCCGACGGGCAGGCTCCGCACGGGGTCGGGAACGATTCAGACGCTCGCTTGGCGCTCGCATCATCGCACCCGGGTGCCAAGCGCCAAGATTGAGCAAGGGGAAACAGCGGTCGTGCCATACGGCAACATCTTGCGGTATTCACTCGACAGGTCGCAGGCATCCACGCCCGTGTGTTCCGGACAATCCGAGCAAAGAAAACGTTTATGCCAGAGGCCGAGGGTAGACCGCACCCCGGCGCTTGGCGCCGCCCTGCCGGAGCGCCAGGCTGTGCTTTACTCAGCTGATACGGCGCGCAAGGCAAGAAAATGGGCCCAGACAATCATTGCCTAAGCCCATCGCTCATTTTTTTATCTCGCCAAAAAATTACCCAACAATTTCTTCTGGCTTGAAGTTCATTGCGATTTCGCGCTTGGCTGATTCCGAGCTGTCGGAGCCGTGAGCTGAATTTTCGCCCTTGGACTTGGCAAACAGTTTGCGGATCGTGCCGTCGGCTGCTTCAGCGGGATCGGTCGCACCCATAACTTCACGGTACTTGGCAATTGCGCCTTCACCTTCGAGAACCTGCAAAACGATAGGTTCAGACGTCATGAAGGCAACCAGCTCTCCGAAGAACGGGCGTTCTTTGTGCTCACCGTAAAATTCTCCGGCCTGAGCTTCCGTCCAGCGAACCCGCTTTTGACCGACGATCCGCAGACCGGCTTTCTCGATAACGGCGTTAATTGCACCCGTCAGGTTGCGGGCGGTGGCATCTGGTTTGATGATCGAAAAAGTGCGCTCAATGGCCATGGGTGTCTCTCATGATTGGAAATTGGCGAGCATCAAGTCACGTCGATTATCAAATTTGGACGTGAAACATGCTCAAATTCAGAAGCTTAGGTTCTGATTGACGTTTTTCAATCGTCTTGATCATGGCCAATCAACCCCTGTGTTCGCGGGCGTTATACCGGCGACCTCGGCCGACGACAAGCGCTGTCACGACGCGCCCCTGGTCCCCGCCCGCCCCAAGGGAGGCAAGCCTTGGTTCGACCTTAAATTTGGCCCGGAACGCCTTCGTAATGCCCGTTTTTTCAACGATTCTTTGTCTGCTGCTCCTGGACGTGCTGGCGGCTTGACCCGCGCGATGGCGAGATCACGCAAGGACAAAGTTTCAGGAACCGTTGCGTCAAATGCGTTGACGCGTCACAAAGGTCTCGTGAAAACAGCGGCATGCGGGGAAGAGGCGCCTATTTCAGATGGGCGCTGTCGGGATCCGGAGTATCGGGTTCGATATAGAGAAGGCGCCATGACAGACGAGACGTTGGACATCCAATGGTATATCGCACGCGACGGCCAGCAGCACGGGCCGCTGTCAGATGCGGAACTTCGATTGTTCGTCAATGGTGGACACTTGGTGGAGTCAGACCTGATCTGGCGTGTCGGGTTGGCTGACTGGAAGCCGGCGTTCGAAGTTTTCCCACCAAAACCGAAAACGGCTGACGTCCAGGCTGCATCAACGCAAGCTACAGAAGCTCCACAGAAACAAACGAAATCCGAACCTGCTGCAAAAGAAACAGAACAAAGCAGTAAGACCGTGGCTACGAAGCCAGTTGCAAAGACAACAGCGGCAACAGCCAGTACCACGCCAACGGCAACCCAAGAGCCGACTGCTGCGCCAGCCGGTCCGGCAAAGGTGCAACCAGCGGCCAGCAACCCTGCCACGATGGCCCACCCAATGGCGCGCGCTGCAGCAACCCAAACCACAACGTCGGCGACCAGCACAGCAGCGCAAGCACCGACGCCAACATCGCAACCATCCACACAAACGCCAACCACCGCGGGCGCGCAACAAGCGCCGGCGCCAAGTCCAACATCTCAGGACACATCTGTCATACCGATGGATAGCCGTCCTGAAATTCTGGAAGAAAATTCTGGCGGGCCCGGACGAAGAATCGCCATTGCGGCAAGCATCGTTGCGATCTTGTTGGGCGGCGGTTGGTTTGCCGTGAAGAACAACCCACAAGCAGCAGCGTTTGCTGCGGCCGCTTTGAACATCACTACGTCTTCACAGGACACAACTGCCGCTGACAGCGCCGATGCTACCAACGACGTGAAAGTCGTGAAAGCACCCGATGCCCCGGCTGGCACGCCGCCAGAAGAAACCGCCACCAATGACGTAGCAGCAGCACCTGTGCCAACGCCTGCTGAACCAGCAGTAACTCCCCCTCCGGCGCAGGAAATCAATACCGCTGCCATCACGCCTCCAGAACCGCCGGCACCTTCTGAGCCAAAAGTCGACGAGAGATTCAAGACCTCCCCACTTTGGAACGTCGTGCGCCAGGAATTTCCGGATTGGTACGGCGAGCGCATGCGCGAAATCGAGCAACTCTCTTTGGAGAACAAGCCGAAAGGCGAGGTCGATAAATATGCCATGAAGTGGCTGGTTCAACTTCGTCGCGAGAACGCCGCCGCCGCCTTGGCAGCCAGTTCGCCAAAATTGGTCAACGTTGCGTCGGCCTTCCTCCTCAACCTGCAAGCATTCAAGGCGCACAGCACCGACGCCTGCTACAGCTTCATCTCAAAAGGTGAAACCAGCCCAACGGTTGTGGCTCTGGTCGAGAGTGGTGAGAAGTCGGCAACGATGGAAGCCCAGGCAACAGCGATTTTTGAAGCCATCGCTGATGGGCGCAAGACGCCTCAAACCCGCGACCGCCCACAAAAACCCGACTATGACATGCTGGCGGCAGAACTGGGCCAACTTGGTTGGAGCCAGGCAGATCTGCAGTTGTTTGCCAATCCGCAGGCCCTGGCTCGAGCAGCACCTGAGCGTGTCTGCCAGATGGTACAGGACTGGTTCTCAGCCCACATCGCGATCAAGGACCAAGCCGTTCAGGATCGCCTCCTATTCGAAACTCTGCGTCCGGTAATCTCCGGCTAGCCGGTTGTGCAGCGTGCCGATACCATCCGTCCAATCAGTATCAATAAAATAAAATAATCCACTCGGGTGACGGAGCGGCGCCTATGCTTGAAACCATTATCAAAGTCGGACTGACGAGCATCCTCGTGGTGGCGATTGCCGAGATCTCGAAGCGGTCATCATTTTTTGGTGCGTTGATTGCTTCCCTGCCGCTGACGTCAATCCTCGCCATGATCTGGCTTTACGCCGATACGC
>JAJFHI010000339.1 GCA_021775715.1 Hyphomicrobiaceae bacterium
CACATCTTGCGCCGCATCTGCCGGGACATCCTGAAACGGAAGCTGACGGTAACCACGGCGAGGGTACGGTTTCAGCAGCGCCGTTCGGTTCACCGTCGTTGCTTGCGATCTCTTGGAGCTACTGCCTGATGATGGGTGGCGCGGGGCTAACGCAGGCCACGCGCGTTGCTATCCTGAACGCCAACTACATCGCCAAGCGTCTGGAAGACGCCATCCCCGTGCTCTATCGCGCTGTAAATGGGCGTGTCGCGCACGAGTGCATTGTTGACACGCGTCCGCTGAACGAGACGGCAGGCGTCAGCGTCGACGACGTCGCCAAACGTCTCATCGATAGCGGCTTCCACGCACCAACGATGAGCTGGCCCGTCGCCGGCACATTGATGATCGAGCCAACGGAATCTGAAACCAAAGCTGAGTTGGATCGGTTTTGTGATGCGATGTTGTCGATCCGTGCTGAGGCTGACGACATCGCCGAAGGCCGCATTGATAAAGACAACAACCCGCTGAAGAACGCGCCCCACACTGTCGAGGATCTCGTCGGCGAATGGGACCGGCCCTACACGCGCGAACAGGCCTGCTATCCGCCAGGCGCCTTCCGCGTCGACAAATACTGGTCACCGGTCAACCGCGTCGACAACGTTTACGGCGACCGCAATTTGGTTTGCTCCTGCCCGCCGTTGGAAGCCTACGCCGAAGCGGCCGAGTGAGAATTGGTGAGTGCTTGGCAATTTGGACGCTGGGTGTGTTGGGATGTGTGGCAGGGGCGAGGCCGTTCTAGGCAGACGCAATATTTCCTGACAGAGGAACTACGGCTCTGATGAAGACATCGAATTCTGCACTTCACCGCACCATCGATTTTCGTAGCGTAATGTCGTCCGTTTTTCATTAGCTGCACACCACAGCAGGAAAAAACGAAACGTCGGTGCAGCCGGTCACCAGTTGTGCTTCGCACAACTCTGTTAGATGAGCGCGACCGCTACTGCCTCAGGCACACGAACCAACCGCTCCCTCACCCAGCTTCGACCAAAGCCTGCAGATGCGTGAAGGTTCTTTCCCAACCGCGGGTTACACTAAGGCGACCATCGCGCTTAACAATACTTTCGTGGCGCAAGTGAACGCGCGTTGCTTTGCCATGCGCTTCGAAGACAACGGTTACGGTCGATTCAGGCGTTTTCTCCTCGCTACCATCTGCGTGCTCGCGAACATGTTGCCAGGTGAAGACGATGCGGTTGTCAGGATCGATAACTTGATACGTGCCTTGCAGAGTGTTCAGTCCACCTTCATCTGAGCCGACGACAAAGCGCCATTTGCCGCCGACGCGCAGGTCGATGTCAGCAGAGATCAGCGATCCCGCTTCGGGACCGAACCACTTCATGATTTGATCGGGCTCGGTCCAGGCTTTGTAAACGCGAGACGGCGAGGCGCGGAACAGCGCTTCGGCAACGACGGGATCCTTACCTAATTCACTCTGCAAAAAATTCATTTTGATCACCGTCCTCGTTATTCGTCTTCTCTATTTGTTGTCTTTAGCAAGGTGTCGGCCCAACGAGTCCAAACGACCTTCCCAGAAGGTCCGGTAGTCCTCAAGCCACGTCACGGCGTCCTTCATCGGCGCCGCTTTCAAACTGCAAAACCGCGTTCGCCCGCGCTTTGTCAGGCTTACAAGACCAGCGTCCGACAGCACGCGGACGTGCTTTGACACTGCCGTCAGCGACATGTCGAACGGCTCGGCCAACTCCGACAAAGGCGCTTCACCACTTGCGAGGCGTTCAACAATCGCGCGTCGCGTCGCGTCACCCAATGCTGCAAACGTTTTGTCCAGATCCGTCATCAATCTCAGTTTCCAATAGTGAACTAAATGGTTGACTATCGTCAAGCCTTCAATTAGTAAACCAAAAGGTTCACTAAAAAGCAATCACTGCCTAAGGAGACAAACCATGAAGATCTACGATGCGATGACACCGAACACGCTGCGGACAAGCATTTTTCTCGCCGAGAAGGGTCTCGACGTGGATCGGGTGAAAGTAGACATCATGGGTGGAGGTACACGGACGCCGGAATTTCTAGCAATAAACTCGCTCGGGGAATTGCCGGTGCTGGAATTGGACGATGGTCGCCGTATTACCGAGACCATTGCCATATGCCGCTACTTTGAGGAGCTGCACTCCGAGCCGAATTTGATGGGTAAAGATGCGTATGAGAAAACACACATTGAGATGTGGAACCGCCGCATGGAGCAGCAGCTGTTCATGACGTTCTCTGATGTCGCGCGCCACTCGCTTGAGTTCTTCGCGGACAAGGTTGAGCAAATGCCAGAGTTTGCCGCCATGCAAAAGCGCACCTTTGAGAAAAAGTGGGCTTGGTTTGACAACGAGATGTCGGATGGGCGTCCGTATGTCGTCGGCGATAGGTTCACCATCGCTGACATCACCGGAATGGCAGTTATTATTGTCAGCGATTTTACTGGGGTGGAACTGCCGGGTGGTCGTAAATTTGCCAAGCGCTGGGAAGCGAGCATGCGCGCGCGACCAAGTTTTGCATCATTGATGGCTGAGAGAGCTGCAGCTTAGGCCATTGATCATTGCGTAATCGAAACACATGGTGAAGTTGGGTGAGTTTGGTATCCTTTGATATGCGACGACAAGTTTGCGTCTTCGCGTTATAAAACATGGACGCGTTTCTTGCTCGTCTCGCGAACCGGAGGAAACCTGATGCCCAACTTCATCATTGCCTATATCGGCGGCAAACAACCTGAAACGCCGGAGGCGGGCGCAGCACACATGGAAAAATGGAAGGGCTGGCTTGGCAATCTTGGTGACGCCGTTGTCAATCCCGGTACGCCGCTTGGTCCATCCAAAATCGTAGGCGCGAATGGAGTGTCCGACAACAGCGGATCTGGTTCTCGTTTGACGGGATTTTCAATCGTCAAAGCTGACGACCTGGACGCAGCCGTTGAGATCGCCAAAGCCTGTCCGTTCATCGAGATGGGCAATCTCGAAGTCGCTGAAGTCAAACAGATGTAGCAGCGGTAGGTTCGCGTTTGGGAGAGGTTGCCATGGCGCGCATGAAACAAATTACACCGCTGGTGCCTGTGACCAGTGTCCCGAAGTCAGCTGATTTTTTTCGGGATGTCCTGGGCTTTGAAGTTGGTGTGCTGCAGGATGGCTATGCCTACTTGAAGCGTGACGACACTGCGATCCGGCTTATCGAAGCCGCGCCCGACATGGACATGAGCGATCCTAAACGACAGTTGTCCTGCTATATCGATGTTGACGATGTCGATGCGCTTTATGCCGAGTTAAAACCCAAACTCGACAAGCTGCCGCCCGGCCGCGTACGCGCACCCTTCAACCAGGACTATGGCCAGCGCGAATTCCACGTCATCGATCTCGATGCCCTGCTGATATTTTTCGGTGCGGAGATTGGGACGCGGTGAGGGAGCGCGAGCGAGGCACGAATGTTCGCACCTCGCCGCAATATATTAGTTCTTTGCCAAAGTACCTGCGAACATCTCGGAAATGTATCCCAAGATCCCGCCGATAATCATCGATATAGCAATGATCACGGCTGGGTTTTGCAGTGATGGATCCAACAGATTGTTTAAGCCAGGTCCCCAAAGCAATGCAAATGCGACTGCCGCTGCATATCCGTAGACCGCGGCAGGGATGGATGAAAAGATCGAAATTTGACTGCCGAGGATCATCAACCCGACGCCGACTGCAACGCAGATTCCGGCCCAAACTGGCAACGTCAGTGAATTCGCGACGCCCGTTTGTGAAATAACGATGAGTGTCACGAGCGCCATGAGAACTCCCCAAAGATTACCGAACACGGTGGCCCGCAATCCGTCGGTTTTGCCACCGCAGTGATAGAAGCAACCCCAGGCGAGGAAGGCCGCCCAAATCTGTAAGCCAAGACCCAAATGGTCGGCGAGAAAAGCGTAGGTCGCCAACCCGCCAAGTAAACCGACGCTAACCGCGAGTGCTGTGATGATGTTCATTTTTGATATCCCCTAGATTGTGCCAGAAATCGTTGAATTTTACTCTTTTTCGCTCTGGCCGAAGGGGTAACTTTAGCTATAATTTTCCGTTATGCACTATATTTCAAATTTGATTGTTGCAGACTTTACCCTGGTTTATTTGAGTGCGCCGCAGTGAACCGGCGGAATATCAGACGACCGATCTCAGGCCCAAGTGTCTGGCTGTGACTTCGCCCGCAGCTCTAAATCACTAAAATCATTGTGGTTTTGTCGCTATTTCCGAGCTGAAAGCGGCTTTTGACACGCCGCCATAGCGCTGCCTCAACACGCCATTCAGTAAGGGCCGCACTCTGCGAGAATTGCATGTCGTTGATCTCTAGACTCTGTTGATAGTTTTTGGCGCGCCCATAATAGTGGTTGGCGACGAGTGCCGGACGGCACCGCGCTTTGCTGTCATACGAGTCTAAAAAGGAGCGTACTTCGATGCCTGTTCCCATTACCGGACTTTATGTTGGCCTCACCATTATACTTGCGATCGTACTCGGCTTTCGCATCGGATATCTGCGTGGACAAACGGGCATCTCGATCCTTGACGGCGGTAACACCGAAGTCGCCTTGAAAATGCGCCAGCACGGAAATCTTGTTGAGACCGCCGCTCTCACGTTGCTTGCCATGGCCGTGATCGAGTTGAACGGCGCCAGCGCGATGGTTCTGCACAGCCTCGGGAT
>JAJFHI010000340.1 GCA_021775715.1 Hyphomicrobiaceae bacterium
GCCAGCACCCGCAATCACCACCACGCCGAGCAGAATGAACAGCATGCCAAGTTCGATCATAAAATCTTTGAAGAACGGCAGCGCCAGCTTGGTGGCAAATTCCGGTGTCGATAGCTTCATGAAGGCGTAAGTCGCCAAACCGGCAATCACCACTTCAAGTGTCAACCGCACCCGCCCAGGAAAACCATCCGACGACCGGTTTTTTACCTTGAGGTAATCGTCGTAAAATCCGATCGCTCCGAAGGACAGCGTGACAAACAACACAACCCAAACGTAGGCGTTGGAAAGGTTCGACCACAACAAGGCTGACACCGTCACGCCCAGCAGGATCATTAGTCCGCCCATCGTCGGCGTGCCACGCTTGGCGAGATGAGTCTGCGGTCCATCTTCACGGATCGGCTGGCCCTTGCCCTGTTTGATACGCAGCAGGTCGATGATCGCCGGACCAAACAGCATGACGAACAGCAGAGAGGTGAAGATCGCACCGCCGGTGCGGAACGTAATGTAGCGGAAGACGTTCAGCGGCCCGATTTGATCCGAGAAATTCACCAGCTCATAGAGCATTTCACGTCCCCTCCTGGTGGCGTCTGCCACCGCGCTATTCCAAATCGAGCACATGTTGACCCGACAGCATTACAATCTCAAACTCTGTGGGCGTGTCAGCCGATAGCCTAGGTGGCCGTCACACATCACTCAAATACGCGCGTTCAATTGCCACCTTTTAAAGCCGCCACCAGCGGTGCCATGCGCGAGCCCAATGATCCCTTGACCATAACGGCATCGCCGCCCTGGACAGTTTCAACAAGCTTCGCTGCAATCCCCGTTGATGCCTCAGCCCATGCCCCCCGGCAGGTTTCCGGCAACGCTTCATATAACAATCGCATATTCGGGCCCGAGGCAAAAACCAAATCCACCTCTGCCGCCGCAATTGCTTCGACAAGTTCGACATGCAGCTCGCCAGACGCTTCGCCAAGCTCAAGCATATCTCCAAGCACCGCAATTCGGCGCCCAAACGCCTCTCGCGGGACCGAACTCAAAGCGGCAAGGGCTGCCCGGACAGAGGCCGGGTTCGCGTTGTAGCTCTCATCAATGACCAAAATGTCACGGCCATCGGCTGCCTTGATATATTCGCGCGCCCCGCGACCTGGTGCTGCAGCCAAGTCCGCCAATGCGGGAACCGCCCGCGACAAGTCGGCATCTGCAGCTCTCAAGACCGCGACAACGCCCAGCGCGTTGTGAGCGACGTGTGCACCGGGCGCGCCCACCTCGAGGTCAAGCGTTTCTCTTCCTGACAGACTGACAATCACGTTACTTCTGTCGGATGAAAGCGAAAGCATTAGGGCACAAACATCGGCGCCCTCACTCTGGCCAAAGGTGACAACCTTTGCGCCGTGCGCTTCGGCTGCATCAATCAAAACGTCAGCGTATGCATTATCGCGGTTGATGACGGCCGTTCCGCCAGACACAATGCCGGAGAAAATCTCAGCCTTGGCGCGCGCTATATCGTCAACGCTGTCGAAGAATTCCAGGTGCACCGGTTCGACGGTTGTGACGATAGCCACGTGCGGGCGAACCATCGCAACCAATGGCGTGATCTCACCCGCGTGGTTCATCCCGATTTCATAGACGGCGTATTTGGTTTCGCGCGGCGTGCGCGCCAATGTCAGCGGAACACCCCAATGGTTGTTGAATGATTTGACCGCGGCATGTGTGTTGCCAACACGGCTAAAGGCTGCCTGCAACATGTCCTTAGTTCCAGTTTTTCCAACACTCCCTGTAACAGCCGCAACACGTGCATCCGATCTGAGCCGATCACGCGCTGCCCGACCAATGGCTTCCAGCCCGGCGAGCGTGTCGTCAACACGGATCAAGACACCATCATCTGCCTGGCGTTCGTAAGTTCTCGCAACAAGTGCAGCACCGGCGCCAGCGTGAAACGCTGCACCAACAAACTCATGGCCGTCACGCTGGTCTTGCAGAGCAACAAACAAATCACCCGGCGTGATCGTGCGCGTGTCGATTGAAATGCCAGAGATCTTGTCAGATGTTGTCCCACCCACATCAGCCTCGCCACCACTGGCTGCAACAAGTTCTTCCAAAGACCACAAGGCTTCCGACATCAACGTACCTTTTTTTAATTAGTTTTTTGACCGCGCACCTTCGGGACCGCTCAAGGTAATTGCCGCACGCGCTTCTTCGTGATCGGAGAACGGCAGAACCTTGTCGCCGACAATCTGGCCCGTCTCATGGCCCTTGCCAGCGATCAGCACGACATCGCCGGCCGCCATTTCGGCAATGCTCGTGTGAATGGCCAGATCCCGATCGCCGATCTCGCGCGCGCCTGATGCTCCTTCCATAATCTCACGACGAATCGTGGCGGCGCCTTCGGTGCGTGGGTTGTCGTCCGTGACAATAACAACATCTGCTTTGCGCGAGGCAATCTCGCCCATGATCGGCCGCTTGCCTTTGTCACGGTCGCCACCACATCCAAACACGCAAACAAGCTTACCGTTAACAAACGGCCGGACGGCATCAAGTGCTGCCTCCAGCGCCTCAGGTTTGTGGGCGTAGTCAACGACGACAAGACCGCCCCGACTTTCGCCGATGATCTCAAGCCGCCCCGGGACGCCAACGAGAGTTTGCAATCCGAAGAACACATCCATCGGCTGTCCGCCAACCGCAATCGCAAGACCCGCAGCTACAAGCGCATTGGCAATCTGATAGGCACCGACCAACGGGAAATTCACCGGATACGTCTGACCGTCGTGCTCGATTGTCAGCTTCTGCGTAAATCCTTCGCGCACGACTTCGACAAGGCGAATGCTGTCACCTGTCTCGCCAACCGTCATCACCTCAAGGTCGTGCGCA